>NZ_JBFRPK010000033.1:0-74669 GCF_041471965.1 Vibrio sp. 10N.261.51.A3 | reverse complement strand
CTCCTCCTACTCGATTTGTGTTCTTATGATTTGTTTTATTATTTGAAGCTGAGTGAGAGTTACTCGACGTCTTCTTCCTCGACATCCAAATCGAGTTCTACATCTAGAGGTTCGGCAGAAAGAATGATGCCAGTGTTGTCTGCGTAGAGGTAATCTTCAGGTAAGAAGGTCACGCTGCCAAAGTTCACTGGAACGTCTAATTCACCGACACCTTCTTGGCTCGCACCAACAGGGATAGAAGCCAAGGCTTGGATACCTAGGTTCATGTCTTCAAGCTCATCGACTTCACGAACGCACCCGTAAACCACAATCCCTTCCCACTCATTGTCTTCGGCAAGTAGGGCTATCTCAGCATCGATCAGCGCTTTACGTAGTGAGCCGCCCCCATCGATTAACAACACACGCCCCAGACCGTCTTGCTCTAGTACAGAGCGAATCAAAGCGTTGTCTTCAAAACACTTTAATGTCGTGATCTGTCCTGCGAAGGATGCACGTCCACCAAAGTTGCTGAACATTGGCTCCACGACATCAACTTGATCCAAATATATGTCGCACAGTGCTGAAGTGTTGTATTCCATTAGTATACCTTTTGAACAATGAGCTTACTTTGAGTATATCGGCGCTTGATCCCTTTGCAATGATTAGTCTCATTTAACTCAATAGAGTTTGAGCTACGACAACCCCTGCAAACAATAGGTTAGTGACCAGTGAGCATTTCACAATCACGGGCATCATTGGTGCAATTTGCGCTGGCTTTTCGGTTTCCCAAACGGCTTTGCCATGCTTGTAAACAATAATAATGCTCAGCAAAAACGGCAGGCTGATCCAGACCGGTTTTTCTTGAATAAGCAGGTAGATAGCGAAAGACGCAAGGGCGAGGCCAAGCAGAGCAAAATGATAGTGTTTGGCTTTGCGTTGTCCTAGGCGAACCGCCATGGTGCGCTTACCACATTCGCTGTCGTTTTCGATATCACGCATGTTGTTGATATTGAGTACCGCAACCGCCATCAAGCCACAGCCCAATGCCGGAAGGAATAGGCTTGGTTCAACATGGCCAGTGTGCAAGAAGTAAGTCCCTGAAACACCTAATAAACCGAAGAAGATAAATACCGATAAGTCGCCAAGGCCAATATAGCCATAAGGCTTATTACCGACGGTATAAGCGATGGCAGCAACAATGGCTAATATGCCTAACGCAATGAAAGATAAGATACTTTCAATCGAGGTTAAGGCATGAAAAATAAGAATCAGCCCAGCGACCATAGTAAACACGATGTTGAGGATGATCGCTTGCTTCATGGTTTTCGCTGTTACCGCGCCAGATTGCATGGCACGTGTTGGCCCCAGACGATTTTCGTTGTCTGTGCCTTTTACGGCGTCGCCATAGTCATTGGCTAGGTTCGATAAAATCTGTAATAGGGTGGCGGTTAAAAATGCCAGTAGGGCTATCGATAAAGAAAACTGACGACCGGCGAACGCTAAACTACTTCCTGTAAGAATAGAGACAAGTGCGAGAGGCAGAGTTTTTGGTCGTGCGGCATCAAGCCAGATCAGTAGAGATTGTTTCATCGTAGGTCTAATTCTTTGTAAGTCTTCGTTTCATACTGTGATTTGAGTATACGCCCATTTTTCGGGTAATAAAAAGCCCACTCGAAAGTGGGCCTTGAATTCGCTTATTAGCTGCTATTTCTTTGAGATAGAGCAATAAGTTAGAGTTTGGTGTGCTACAGGATGAAGCGGCTTAGGTCTTCGTCTTCAACGAATTCGCCAAGTTTCGATGTTACGTAAGCTTCATCAATCACTAGCTTGCTGCCAGCTTTGTCTGTTGCTTCGAATGAAATCTCATCCATTAGACGCTCCATCACTGTGTGTAGACGACGCGCACCGATGTTCTCAGTGGTTTCGTTTACGCGCCATGCTGCGTCCGCAATCTGGTTGATGCCATCTTCAGTGAACTCAATGTTGACATCTTCTGTTTTCATTAGGGCAATGTATTGCTCTGTTAGAGATGCTTTTGGCTCAGTTAGGATGCGTTTGAAGTCATGTGCTGATAGTGCTTCAAGTTCTACGCGGATTGGTAGACGACCTTGTAGCTCAGGGATCAGGTCAGATGGCTTAGCCACTTGGAATGCGCCTGATGTGATAAACAAGATGTGGTCAGTTTTAACCATACCGTGCTTGGTTGATACTGTGCTGCCTTCGATAAGAGGCAGTAGGTCACGCTGAACACCTTCGCGAGATACATCTGGGCCTGAACTGTCGCCACGCTTACAGATTTTGTCGATCTCATCGATGAATACGATGCCGTTGTTTTCAGCGTTGAAGATCGCGTTCTCTTTCAGCTCTTCTTGGTTCACAAGCTTCGCAGCTTCTTCTTCCGTCAGTGCTTTGAATGCGTCTTTGATTTTCATCTTACGCTTTTTCTTGGTGTCGCCCGCTAGGTTTTGGAACATGCCTTGCAGCTGGTTTGTCATCTCTTCCATGCCTGGAGGTGACATGATTTCAACGCCCATTTGCGGTGCGGCTACATCAACTTCAATCTCTTTGTCATCTAGCTTACCTTCACGCAGTTTCTTGCGGAAAATCTGACGAGTGTTTGAAGAGGTTGTGTCTTCAGTTGATTGCTCGTTCTGACCCCAAGCATCACGCGCTGGTGGTAGAAGGGCATCAAGAATGCGTTCTTCAGCTTGTTCTTCAGCGCGGTATTGTACTTTTTCCATCGCTTGTTGGTGCGTCATCTTGATCGCAACGTCCGTTAGATCACGGATGATGGTTTCAACTTCTTTACCAACGTAACCCACTTCGGTGAACTTAGTCGCTTCTACCTTGATGAAAGGCGCGTTTGCTAATTTCGCTAGGCGGCGAGCGATTTCAGTTTTACCTACACCCGTTGGGCCAATCATCAGGATGTTTTTTGGCGATACTTCAACACGTAGGCTTTCTTCAAGCTGCATACGGCGCCAGCGGTTACGAAGAGCGATAGCCACTGAGCGCTTAGCGTTGTCTTGGCCGATAATGTGGCGATTGAGTTCGTGAACAATTTCGCGAGGAGTCATCTCAGACATGGTTTTTCCTTAATTCTTTAATCACTGTTGAATACAACGTTATTGATGGAAGCGGTCGTTACTCTGGCTTTGGCAGCTCAACGGTGCTTTCTAGTTCTTCAATAGTGTGGTGATGGTTGGTGAAGACACAGATGTCGCCTGCAATGTTCAGCGACTTTTCTGCGATTTCACGCGCATCTAAATCAGTATTTTCTAATAGTGCAGTAGCGGCTGCTTGAGCGAAGTTTCCGCCCGAACCGATCGCAATCAGGTCGTTCTCAGGTTGAACTACGTCACCGTTACCTGTGATGATCAGTGAAGCGGTCTCATCCGCTACTGCTAACAGTGCTTCTAACTTACGTAGAGCACGGTCGCTACGCCAATCCTTCGCTAGCTCAACTGCCGCTTTGGTGAGATGGCCTTGGTGCATTTGCAGCTTGCTTTCAAATTTTTCGAATAGCGTGAAAGCATCAGCCGTACCGCCAGCAAAACCGGCCAGTACTTTGTTGTTGTATAGGCGACGTACTTTACGGGCGTTGCCCTTCATTACTGTATTGCCCAGAGATACTTGTCCATCACCCGCGATGACGACTTTATTATTACGACGTACAGATACAATGGTAGTCACGAGTCGACCTCTTTTGATTATTATTTATGGTTACTACTTATATGTGGCTCCACTATCATGAATTCAAGTGCCACATTTAATGGTATGCCATATCAAAAAAACTAAATGTTACCAGTTGTTTCAAACATCCATTACCTGTTGAGCCTATGTGTGGCAAGGGTTGGTGGGTTAATAGTTTGTGATAAATATAAAAAAAGATAAAACAAATTTCTAACGTGAAATGGTTAACACTTTTTGTTTGATTTATAAGGAATGATGTTCACTAATCAGTGGTATTCACTGCATAAGGAGTAGTGTGATGAATAGTGACAATATCAGTTTTTTTAATAGAGATATGGATCTGGATGAGCTGTCTATACTGCATCATCTGATGTATCAGGAGGCGGGCGAGTGTTCAACAGAACATCTAAAAAACTCGGTCAACGTTTTTCTTAAACGTCCATTTCCTAACGTTTTAGCGCACTTGGATTTTTTTGGTTACATCGAGATAAATAAGGAGCAGGTCTACCTGACTGACTTTGGGCTTGAGTACTACGAACAAGTACCTCAGTTTCGTTAAAACGCACTCTTTTGATTAACATACTGGTATTGCTTGTGCGATGAACTATTGAACGCTTTCAAACAGCAATAGGGGGAATCCTCTTCCCCCTATTATATATTGAGTTGATTAAGACCCGTCTTTCCAAATAGCGCAAGGTTCAATTTTCGCTCGTTGCAGCTTATGGCGATCGCGCTCGGCGTCACGCTTCAACTTGTATGGCCCTAAAACCACACGGTACCAGCTACTGCCGTCTTTTTTACGGATTTCACTCGAGATACCTTGGAACGCAATATCTAACTTGCGCGTTTCTGCCTGTGCTGACGTTTTGTAAGCGCCACACTGCATCACGTAAGGGATCTTAGAGATCTGTTGCTCTTTGGCTTTAACTTCAATCTCGCGGCTTGGCAGCGTTTCAACGTAGTCCCACTTCTCTTCAGGAGGCGGCGGAATCACTTTCGCTGGTTTTGGCTTAGGTTTTGGTTTGGTTGCCACAGGCGTTGGTGCAGGCGGCTCAGGATCATTACTCAATAGGTAAAGTCCGTAACCAAAACCACCGGCAAGGAGGATCGCCAAAAGACCACTGCGCCAAGGTTTACGGCGAGGGGCTTGTTTTTTGGTCGGTTTTTTCGTGCCACGACCGCGCTTTACATAATCTCTATTAGCCACAAGACAATTCAATAGTTGCTGATTCTGCCCTCATGGTAATCCAGATTGCGCGAGGATAATAGTGCAGAAATGGAAGCGGCACATCAAAATGTGCCGCAGATTTATAAGGGTATTTCTAAGGGTTATATTCGAGGTGGCGCTGTACTGCCTCGAACCACTAATTTAGCTTCAAGCAGACGCGAACCTGCTTGCACATCGTTGCCTTTTAATAGATCAAGCATCATCAACATCGCTTGGCGTCCAATCTCATAACGAGGCTGAGAAATAGTGGTTAGCGGTGGATCGCAGTATTGAGCGAATTGGATGTCATCGAAGCCGACAATCGATAGGTCTTGAGGAACGCGCAAGCCCAGCTTCTTCGTTTCTTGAATCGCACCAATCGCCATCGCATCGTTGTGACAGAAAATAGCGGTTGGCTGTTCAGGCAGAGCCAGCAATTGACGAACCGCTTGAGCGCCCGCTTCAAAGGTGAAGTCACCAACCGTGCTGTAGGCTGGATTCATAGAGACTCCAGCGCGGCGCAGTGCTTGTTGGTAGCCTTGTTGGCGGAACTTACACAGCGTTGCCGATACTGGGCCTGAGATTTGAGCAATACGTTTATGACCTAACTGAGCGAGGTAGTTAACCGCTTCAAAAGCAGAGGTCAGGTTATCGATGTGTACCGTAGGCAGTTCAAGCTCAGGGGCAAACTCACATGCCATTACCATCGGCGGTAAATTCTTTTGTTCAGGCTTGCTGACATCAAACGGATGGTCAGTGCCAAGCAGCAACATGCCGTCGGCTTGCTTGGTGAACACTAAGTTAACAAACGAAGACTCGCGCTTCTTTTGCTGGCCGCTATCACCCAGTAGAACAAGGTAATCATTTTCTACTGCGGCATCTTCGATACCACGAATGATCTCAGCGAAATAAGGGTCACAGATATCAGGAACAATAGTGATGATGGTTTTTGATTCGTTGCGACGTAAGTTTCTAGCTAATGTATTGGGTGAGTATCCAGCTTCAAGTACTGCTGTTTCCACTCGTTTGCGAGTTGAAACTGAGACTTTCTCAGGGTTCATCAATGCACGTGATACCGTGGCTGTTGAGACGCCTGCTAGCTGGGCAACATCCTTCATTGTCGCCATAAATTAAACCCTCTTTTAAGTTCCTTTGTCGCCTAAGCATCTAAGGCGTGAATAATAAATGTAATCGAATAGATATTATGAAAGTGTTGCTAACACTTTTTTTATTGCAATATTTTATTCGTTTAATCCGTGTAAAGTTACGGCTAGATTAACAAAAATCACATAACTAGTGTGAAGTTGCTCACGAGAAATATGAAATATTTGTGAACAAACTTATCATTAGTTTTAACCCAAGTGGGTTTAACTCAAGTCTTGCGGCTCAATATCGAGTGACCAGCGAACTTTTTTCGCAGCAGGTAACATATTGATGGCCGGCTTGGCACTCATCAATAGCTTCTGCATTAACGAGCGCGTCTGAGTTTGTAAGATTAACTGCCAGCGCGATTTGCCCGCTCGCTTAGCCAGCGGAGCCGGGGTTGGCCCTAACACCATGCAATATTGGTCAAACAGAGGGTGCGATTCCAATGTGTGACGAACCTGACGCAAGAACTCTTCCACCAAGCGAGTGTCATTGGCTTCTGCTCTAAACAGCGTCATAAAGGTATAGGGCGGTAACATTGCTTGCTTACGCTCTGCCAGTGCCGTCTGAGCAAAGTGGTTATAGTCTTTGTGTAGCAAGGCTTGCAACAACCCATGTTCTGGGTGGTGAGTCTGTAAGATCACTTCACCGGGTTTGCTTGCTCGTCCTGCGCGTCCCGCTACTTGGATGAATAGCTGGGCAAGACGTTCAGACGCTCGGAAGTCACTGCTATATAAAGAGCCATCCACATCCAATAACGCCACAAGTGTCACGTCAGGGAAATGGTGACCCTTAGCAAGCATCTGCGTGCCGATAAGAATTTGGAATTCACCCTTACGAATCGACTCCAGTGCGCTTTCTAAACTGCCTTTACGGCGGGTGCTGTCGCGGTCAATACGAATGGTTTTGTATTCCGGGAATAGCTGACCAAGCTGAGCTTCTAACTGCTCGGTCCCGACACCCACTGTCACTAAGTTTGCAGATCCACAGCCTTGGCAATTGTGCACGATATGCTGCTGAGAACCACAGTGGTGGCAGCGCATCTCATTGCTGTATTGGTGATAGGTGTAGTAAGCATCGCAACGTTTACACTCGGCTGTCCAACCACAATCGTGACACATTAATGCCGGAGAAAACCCTCGACGATTGAGGAACAGCATCACTTGGTTGCCAGCTTTGAGGTGTCTTTGCATCTCTGCAATTAACGACGCAGACAGGCCACTTTCTAGATATTCACCTTTAACATCCAACACCTTATTGGTGGTCGGCAGTGCGACACCCGCACGTGAAGTCAGGGTGAGATAACTGTATTTACCTATTTGAGCGTTGTGCAGTGTTTCAAATGCTGGAGTTGCAGAGCCTAACACAACCGGGATCTGCGCTTTGTGCGCACGCATGATCGCCACATCACGAGCGTGGTAGCGCAGGCTATCTTGCTGTTTATAAGACGCGTCGTGTTCTTCATCGACAATGATAATACCTAGGTCAGCAAATGGCGTGAACAGAGCTGAACGGGTACCAATCACGATGCCTGCTATTTTATCGCGCGCCGATAACCACGCATTCAGGCGTTCTGAATCGTTTAAACCTGAGTGGATAACCTCAACAGGCACATTAAAGCGTCGCTTAAAGCGGTTAATCGTTTGAGGAGTGAGGCCAATCTCGGGCACGAGCACTAACGCTTGTTTACCTTGGTCGAGAATCGGCTTAATCATATTAAGGTAAACCTCGGTCTTACCTGAGCCAGTAACGCCCTCTAACAGGAAGCAACCAAAGTCGGTTTGGCTATTTACGGTCGCAATCGCGATGGCTTGTTCGGCATTGAGCTTAGGCTTGTCTTGGTCGTTTTCAAGATCAACTGGCCACGGCTGACGCGTTGGCTTTTTCTCTACCGATTCAATCCAGCCTTTCTCTTCTAGCGTTTTGAGTACGGCGCTGCCAACTTCTTCATCAATGAACTCTTGATGAGGAACCGGGCCGTGTTCAAGCATGTGCATCACTTTGGCTTGCTTGACCGCGCGACCAAAACCTTGCATCAGTTGGTCTTTGCCTGATGGCGTTAACTGCCACTCAACCAGCGTCGCGAAGTCGGCGGCTTTGCCTTTTCTTAGAGCGCTCGGAAGGGCGTTAGCAAAGGTTTCGCCAAGAGGGTACTGATAAAACTGACTGCACCACATTAATAGTGAATAGACAGATTCCGGCCAAACAGGTTGGTTATCCAATAGCGCTTTTATTGGCTTGAGCTTATCTAGCTCGAATTCTGATTCGTTAACCAGAGCCGTGACAATCCCAGTTAAGGTTTGTCGTCCAAAAGGCACAGAGACGCGACCACCAATAATCGGGAATAGGTGGTTTGGAATCTTGTAATCGAACTGCTTGTCGAGTGGAACAGGCAGCGCCACACGGGCAATCATTGGACGCATAAAGGGACGGCTTTATCTGAATTGACGAGAGCGAACAGTCTAAAGGATAAGGCGGTTAAATTCGAGAAGCAGTTTGAATGTGATGTGGCAGAGAAGCGGGTGAGGTTGGGGCCAAGCCAAGAATCACAGCCAGCAAAGGAAATAACGCCGATATTGGCGAAAAATGTATCAAATCAGTTGATCCTGCTTTATAGATTCATTACTATACTGCGCCTTAAAGGTATGGCTTCATCACTCTTTTGTGTCGATGCGGTGTCTTTATTTCTTTTTTTAAACTACGTGTGGTGTGCGGCTTAGAATCGTATAGCGACACGGCCTACTTGAGGTTATCCCATGAAAGCTGGAATCCACCCAGAATACAAAGCAGTTACTGCAACTTGTTCTTGCGGCAACACATTTGAGTTCAACTCAACGCTAGCAAAAGAATCAATCCACCTAGACGTATGTGACAAATGTCACCCGTTCTACACTGGTAAGCAACGTATCGTAGATACTGGCGGCCGTGTTGATCGCTTCAACAAGCGTTTCGGTGCTCTTTCTAGCAAGAAGTAATTCTCGCTATTTAGACATGAAAAAGGACACTTCGGTGTCCTTTTTTGTTGCCTGTAATTTGAGAAAGCACTGACTTCTATTCAAGCATCACTCTCACCCAACGATAAGTTGCCTCTCTATTCTATTTCAGGGCAATTCCTTGCGTATCTCTCTTCACCAAAATTCAGCACGAAACTTCAACAAGCGATAGTAATTTCAACTGCTCACTGGTCTTATTAGTAGTGAAATCTCGTTTTTTAATGAGACAGAGGCTTCAACCACCTAGGAACTTTGAAGTACATCCATTAACATGAACCAGATCCCCCAAATAATAATATCCTAGGAACCTACACCTATGTCTGAAGACAGCAGCCAAGCTCAATCCTCTCAAGAATTATCGCCTCAAGAACAATTCCGTCAGCAAGCTCTTGATTATCATGAGTTCCCGATTCCAGGCAAAATTGCCGTAGAACTGACGAAGCCTGCAAACTCTGCAGAAGACCTAGCACTTGCATACAGCCCTGGCGTGGCTGAGCCTGTTCGCGAGATCGCACAGAACGTTGATAACGTTTATAAGTACACAGGTAAAGGCAACATGGTTGCTGTTATCTCTAACGGTACAGCGATTCTTGGCCTAGGTAACCTTGGCCCTATTGCCTCTAAACCAGTTATGGAAGGTAAAGCGCTCTTGTTTAAGCGTTTTGCTGGTTTAGATTCTATCGATATTGAAGTGAAACACCGCACAATCGATGAGTTCGTTGATACGGTTGCGAATATCGCAGATACATTCGGCGGTATTAACCTGGAAGACATCAAAGCACCAGACTGTTTTGAGATTGAACGCCGCCTGATTGAACGTTGTGATGTTCCGGTATTCCACGATGACCAACATGGTACAGCGATTGTAACGGCAGCGGGTATGCTGAATGCGATCGAGCTTCAAGGTAAGAAACTTAAAGAGTGTAAGATCGTTTGTTTAGGTGCTGGCGCAGCAGCGGTTGCTTGTATGGAGCTACTGATTAAGTGTGGCGCTCAGCGTGAAAAAATCTACATGCTTGACCGTAAAGGCGTGATCCATACTCGTCGTGATGACCTAAACGAATACAAAGAGCTGTTCGCAAATAACACTGATAAGCGTACGCTTGAAGATGTTATCGAAGGCGCTGACCTGTTCTTGGGTGTATCGGGGCCGAATCTACTGCCTGCTGAAGCACTAACGCTGATGGCTGATAAGCCTGTTGTGTTTGCATGTTCAAACCCAGATCCAGAGATCAAGCCTGAGCTTGCACACGAAGTTCGTTCTGACCTAATCATGGGTACAGGCCGCAGTGATTACCCTAACCAAGTAAACAACGTACTTTGTTTCCCATTCATTTTCCGTGGTGCACTAGACGTGCGTGCGAGCGAAATTAATGACGAAATGAAGCTAGCGGCGGTTAAAGCGATTCGTGAACTGGCGAAAGAAGAAGTTCCAGCTGAAGTACTAGCAGCTGCGGGCGAGACTGCACTGGAGTTCGGTAAGGGTTACATCATTCCTAAGCCAATGGACCCACGTCTACTTCCTCGCGTAGCACGAGCAGTTGCGGAAGCGGCTGTTGAATCTGGCGTAGCTCGTATCGAGATGCCTGCTAACTATATGGCTTAATAGCTGTTGCTCTATTGAGCCAAAAAGAATAATAAAAAACCGACTCATCTGGAGTCGGTTTTTTTATGTCTATCATTCACAGCGCAATCATAAAAAGCTATGCGCGATGTGATAAATAAGGTTCAGCTAGAGCGAATCAATAATGAAGGCAGTGACTGAGTTGTTTTTATTCTTCGTCAAACGCTTCGAACTCGATACCCATCTCTGTCATCAGCTTTTTCACTTCAGCAGGAATATCGTCTGGGCGGTCTTTACGAAGGTCTTCATCCGTTGGTAGTGGTTGGCCTGTGTACGCATGTAGAAAGGCTTCGCACAGTAGCTCACTGTTTGTTGCATGGCGTAGGTTATTAATCTGGCGGCGAGTACGCTCGTCAGTAAGAACCTTTAACACTTTTAGAGGGATAGAAACTGTAATTTTCTTTACTTGTTCGCTTTTCTTTCCATGCTCAGCATATGGGCTTATGTATTCACCATTCCAGTCGGCCATTGCGTACCTTCATCACTTTAGTTGTTAGAATAAATTAATAGTGGTGATTTTAGCGGGATTTACTGCCATAAGCAAAGACATATAGACGTCTAGAAGTGTTGACGTCTCACGTTTATGAAAGTAAAGTGAATAACATATATCTAACACAGCCGCAAAATGCCGACAAGCCGCTGTGATTCTCAGACGCAAAACTTGTAAGGAAGCACCTATGAGCAGCCGGAAGCCAGCAACAATCGCAGTACGTACTGGTATCGAGTCAGACACGCAACACCATGCCGTTGTCCCACCCATTTATCTTTCGACTAACTATGGGTTTCCCGCTTTTGGTGAAGTGCCAAAGTACGATTACACCCGTTCTGGTAACCCAAACCGCGGTTTATTAGAGACGGCACTGTTTGAGCTTGAATCAGGCAAAGGCGCGGTTGTGACTAACTGTGGTACTTCGGCGCTTAACTTATGGGTTTCGGCTTTCTTAGGCGGCGATGATCTTATTATTGCACCGCACGATTGCTACGGCGGTACTTACCGTCTGTTTAACACTCGCTCGCTAAAAGGTGACTTCAAAGTTCTGTTCGTTGATCAATCGGATCAAGCAGCGCTGGATGCGGCGCTCGCGCTTAAGCCAAAGTTGATCTTAATTGAAACCCCATCGAATCCACTGGTTCGCGTGGTTGATATTGCAGAAACTTGCCGTAAAGCGAAAGAGGTTGGTGCTCTGGTTGCTGTCGACAACACGTTTTTGACACCTGTGTTCCAAAAGCCTTTAGAGCTGGGTGCTGATTTTGTTATCCACTCAACCACTAAGTACATCAATGGACACTCAGATGTTATTGGTGGCGTTGTCGTGACGAAAACTGAAGAGCACGCTGAAGAGCTTGCATGGTGGGGCAACTGTATTGGTGCGACCGGCACACCATTTGATAGTTACATGACTCTACGTGGTATTCGTACGCTAGGTGCGCGTATGCGTGTTCACGAAGAGAGTTCACGTGAAATTCTGACGGCTCTGCAACAACAAGATCTGGTGGGCACTATTTACCACCCAAGCCTTCCTGAACACCCGGGTCACGAGATCGCGAAGAAACAACAGTTGGGCTTTGGTTCCATGTTGAGCTTTGAGTTTGCTGGCTCTTTTGAAGCACTTAAATATTTTGTAGATAAGTTAGAGCTATTTTCTTTGGCTGAATCACTGGGTGGGGTTGAAAGCCTGATTTGTCACCCTGCGTCGATGACTCACCGTGCGATGGGCGAAGAAGCATTGGCAGAAGCGGGTGTTTCTCAACAACTACTGCGCCTTTCTGTTGGCCTTGAAGATGCGGAAGACCTAATCGACGATCTCAAGCAAGCGTTTGAAAAAACACAACGCTTTATTGCTGAAGGGGAGGCTTAATAATGGCAACCTTTCGCCAGCTACATAAATTTGGTGGCAGCAGTTTAGCGAATCCTGAATGTTACCAACGCGTGGTCAACATTCTTAGAGAATACTCATCAGCATCTGATTTGGTGGTGGTATCGGCAGCAGGCAAAACAACCAACCGCTTAATTGAGTTTGTTGAAGCGCTCGACAAAGATGGTCGTATTGCCCATGAATGCCTACAAGCACTTCGTCAGTTCCAACTCGATCTGATTGAAGCACTGCTTGAGGGTGAATCAGCCGCACAACTTACTTCAACCATTCAACAAGAATTTACCGCTTTGGGTGAGCTAACGGCTCCCTTGAGCGAAGCACAAAAAGCAAAAGTGCTTGGACACGGTGAGGTTTGGTCTTCACGTCTACTCGCGGCTTTGTTGTGCCAGCATGATTTACAAGCCGTTGCTCAAGATGCGCGTGCTTTTTTACGTGCAGAAGTGGGCGCTCAGCCTGAAGTCGACCGCGCACGTTCTTACCCTCTGATCAAAGAAGCCTTGGCGCAGCATGCACATTGCCGCGTGGTGATTACGGGCTTTATGGCTCAGAACTGCGAGGGTGAAACGGTATTGCTTGGCCGTAACGGTTCGGATTACTCAGCAACCGTGATTGGTGCTTTGGCTGAAGTTGAACGCGTGACGATTTGGAGTGATGTGGCAGGCGTTTACAGCGCTGACCCTCGTCTGGTTTCAGATGCGTGTCTATTGCCTCTACTTCGCCTTGATGAAGCCAGCGAATTGGCTCGTCTTGCCGCTCCAGTGCTTCACAGCCGAACGCTACAGCCTGTGGCTCAAAGTGCTATGGATCTCAGCTTACGCTGCAGCTATCAGCCGGAGGCGGGCTCTACACAGATCGAGCGTGTACTGGCATCGGGTCGTGGCGCAAAAATCATTACCTCTTTGGATGAAGTGCTTATCGTGCAACTGACCTTTGGTCACGGCCATGATTTCGACCGTCTAGAGAGTGAAGTGCTTGAAGGGCTTAAGCGTGCTCAACTTGAGCCGCTTGCTTATGAGCTTGAACCGGATCAACACTGTTTGCGTCTTGCCTACACAGAAGAGATCGCTGGTGGTGCATTAGAATATCTCCAAGACCATGCGATTGAAGCTGAGATTAAGCTAAAAGAAGGTTTCTCTCTGATTGCTGCAGTGGGTGCGGGTGTGACTAAGAACCCTAATCATTGCTACGGTTTCTACCAGCAGCTTAAGAGCTCGCCGGTTGAGTTCATCTCAGAAGCGAACTCAGGCTTAAGCTTGGTGGCTGTGATTCGTAAGAGTGAAACATCAAGTCTAGTGAAAGGCATTCATTCTCAACTGTTCCAAGCGCAGAAGCGTGTTGCGATTGCCTTGTGTGGTAAGGGCAATATTGGTTCAAGCTGGTTAAGCCTGTTTGCTGAGCAAAAAGCGGAACTTGAAAAGCGCCGTGGAATGAACTTTGAATTGGTTGCCGTGGTTGATAGCCAAACCTATTGGTTCGACGATCAAGGCATTGATGCGACTTCGGTAGGTAAGCGCTTTGACGACGAAGCTATTGCTAACAATGGTAACGGCTGGTTAGAGCGTTTGGGCTCTATTCAAGGTTATGACGAAGCAGTGGTTCTGGATGTGACTGCGAGCCCAGTGCTTGCAGCAAAGTATCTGCAAATCGCACAACAAGGTATTCACCTAATCTCGGCGAACAAGGTGGCAGGTTCTGCATCGAGCGAGTATTACCATCAAGTACAAGATGCTTTCGCTAAGATCAGCCGTCATTGGTTGTACAACGCGACAGTGGGTGCTGGATTGCCGATTAACCACACGGTACGTGACCTACGTGAAAGTGGCGATGACATCATTGCGTTGTCTGGCATTTTCTCGGGCACGTTGTCTTGGTTGTTCCAACAGTTTGATGGCACCGTGCCGTTCAGCGAGTTGGTTGACTTAGCATGGCAACAAGGCCTTACGGAACCTGACCCTCGTGCTGACCTAGATGGCTCAGACGTGATGCGTAAGCTGGTGATTCTGGCGCGTGAATCTGGTTTGGATATCGAACCTGAAAACGTAAAAGTGGAATCGCTCGTACCTGCAGAGCTGCAAGATCTATCTGTGGATGACTTCTTCGACAAAGCTTCTGTACTGAGCGAAGAGCTGGCTGAGCGTTTAGAGAAAGCGCACTCTCAACAGAAAGTTCTGCGTTACGTAGCGCGTTTGGAGAAGAACGGTAAGGCAACCGTAGGTGTTGAAGCCCTATCTAAAGAACACGCTCTAGCGAACTTGCTGCCTTGCGATAACATCTTTGCGATTGAGAGCAAATGGTACAAAGATAATCCGTTGGTTATTCGTGGCCCAGGTGCCGGTCGTGAAGTAACGGCAGGTGCAATTCAATCTGATCTAAACAGAATGTCTAGTCTGTTCTGATACTCATATCGGTTGGTTTGAAACTCAGATCAATTGTTTTAGTACGTAAATGGCATACTATTCACTAAGATAAATAAGGCTGAAAGCACGATGTGTTTTTCAGCCTTTTTTCTACATTATTTCTGCTTTGCGACCCATCTAACGACTTGAGTTTTACTCACGATCTACTTGAGAAAAATTCATAATGGATCTGTTGACATTAAATCGTATTCAATACATTCTACAGACATATAGACGTCTAAACGTCGTTTAAGGATTTGAGTTTTTAGTGGTTGCTTTTGCCACAGGGAGAGTAAGATGGGATACACACACGCTAGTCATATCGACGCTTTAAATCAGAATATCGCTGAGCTTTCTGACAACATCAATGTGTCATTTGAGTTTTTTCCACCGAGCAGTGAGAAGATGGAAGAGACCCTGTGGAACTCTGTTCACCGCCTTAAAACACTTCAACCAAAATTTGTATCGGTAACTTACGGTGCAAACTCGGGTGAACGTGACCGTACCCACTCAATCATTAAAGAAATTAAAAACCAAACCGGCCTAGTGGCTGCACCGCACCTAACGTGTATTGATGCAAGCCGTGAAGAGCTGATTCAAATTGCCGACGATTACTGGGCAAATGGTATCGAGAGTATTGTTGCGCTACGTGGTGATATTCCAGCAGGCGGCGGCGCGCCAGAGATGTACGCATCTGACCTAGTCGAGCTACTTAAATCTCGCCACGATTTTGATATCTCAGTAGCGGCATTCCCTGAGGTTCACCCTGAAGCAAAAAGCGCTCAATCTGATCTTATTAACCTAAAGCGTAAAGTGGATGCGGGTGCCAACCGTGCCATCACTCAGTTCTTCTTTGATGTAGAGAGCTACCTACGCTTTCGTGACCGCTGTGTAGCGGCTGGCGTTGATGTTGAGATTGTACCGGGCATTCTGCCGGTTTCTAACTTCAAGCAAGCATCTCGCTTTGCTGCGATGAACAACGTAAAAGTACCGGGCTGGATGGCGAAGCAGTTTGAAGGTTTGGATGATGATCCAACGACTCGTCAGCTTGTTGGTGCTAGCCAAGCAATTGATATGGTTCGTACACTGAGCCGTGAAGGTGTGAAAGATTTCCACTTCTACACGCTAAACCGTGCAGAAATGACTTATGCACTTTGCCATACGCTAGGTGTTCGTCCGCAAGTCGCTGCGCTGTAAGAAAAGTCTAAGAAGTAAAGCCTAAGCACTTGTAAAAAGCCTCTGGCAGTAACATTTCAAATCCTATAGATACAAAAAAGGCTTGGACTCATAGAGTTCAAGCCTTTTGCTTTTCTAGCTTAACTTAAGCTAGAGCGCCAAGTTCAAGCAGTACTTCTTCAGCCCATACAATCCATGCTTCACGGATAAGTAGGTTACGACGAAGTGTTAGACGCTCAAGGCGTGCTTGCTTGTCTAGTGTCGATGGCGTTGCGTAGTAAGCTGCTTCGATTTCACGGTAGTGAGAAACCAGTTTGCGAGACTCTTCTACTAGCTCAGCAAGTTGTACACGGTAAGCGTCAGAAGGTTGTACAGCACAAGCCATTAGCTTAGCTGAGAACTCGTCACGAACGGTTGGGTGTGCAGTTGGTTGTTCAAACCATTCACCTAGCGCGCCACGGCCAGCATCAGTGATAGAGTAAACTTTACGATCAGGTTTGCCTTCTTGAGGCTCAAGCACGCAAGTTACCTGGTCGTTCTGAGCCATTTTATTTAGCTCGCGGTAAACTTGTTGATGGCTAGCTTTCCAGAAGTAACCAATGCTTGCGGAGAATTCTTTTGTGATATCGTAACCAGTAGCATCGCGTGTACTTAAAACGGTTAGAATTACGTGTGGTAATGACATGTCTGAAATCCAAATGGTAAACAGTAAACAAATACTTAAACAACAAGTGTGCTTCTAATGGCACGTTATATTGGTTATGTCTAAGTAGCACCAACTCATCGGTTGGTTATGTCACCTTACAAAGCCGTTTATCACCTAGGTTGACCAGTTTATTGGTCAAGATGCTGCAGATTATTTTTTGGAGTGTTTCCGCAGCGGAGCAGTAGTATATCTAAATAATAAGCATAAAGTAGAATACATGGACAAAATAACCCAAAAAACTGACAAAAAACTCAGTATTGCTTATTTTGTGAAATAAAAAGGTCGCACTAGGCGACCTTTTGTCTGTTGAATGGAAGGAATCACTAATTAACCAGTGTTTCGCATGCCTGCTGCAATGCCTGCAATCGTCACCATTAGCGCTTCTTCAAGCTCTGCTGGTGGTGTTTCACACTTACGAGTACGGTAAAGCAGTTCAGCTTGAAGCATGTTTAGTGGCTCAACGTAGATGTTACGTAGGCGGATTGACTCAAGTCCCCAAGGGTCGCTCTGCATTAGGTTCTCGTTGTTCTCAACATTTAGCACGGCTTTGATGTCTTTTTGCAGCTGTTCACGCAGTAACTCACCTAATGGTAATAGCTCTTCGTCAACAAGGCGTTGGTCGTAGTACTTAGCGATTTCCATGTTGCACTTCGAGTACACCATTTCCAACATACCGAGACGGGTAGAGAAGAACGGCCACTCGCGACACATCTCTTCGAGCAGGGCTTGATGGCCTTGATCTACAGAGTACTGAATCGCTTCACCAGCGCCTAACCATGCAGGCAGTACCAAACGGTTTTGGCTCCAAGAGAAGATCCATGGAATCGCACGTAGGCTTTCTACGCCGCCGTTCGGGTTACGTTTCGCAGGGCGAGAGCCAAGAGGCAGTTTACCTAGCTCCAGTTCAGGTGTCGCTTGACGGAAGTAAGGTACGAATTTCTCTTCGCCACGAACCACGTTGCGGTAAGCCTCACAAGATACTTGAGATAGCACTTCCATTAGGTCGCGCCACTCTTGTTTTGGCTCAGGTGGCGGCAGAAGGTTCGCCTCTAGAATCGCGCTTGCGTAAAGGTTGAAGCTGTTTACAGCAACGTCTGGTAAGCCAAGTTTAAAGCGGATCATTTCGCCTTGCTCTGTTACACGTAAACCGCCTTTCAAGCTCTTAGGTGGCTGAGAAAGAAGAGCAGCGTGCGCCGGAGCACCACCACGACCAACCGTACCGCCACGACCGTGGAATAGAGTCAGTTCAATGCCTTCTTCATCACAAACCTTAACCAGTTTGTCCATTGCATCATATTGAGCCCAACCTGCAGACATTACGCCCGCATCTTTCGCTGAGTCAGAGTATCCGATCATCACCATTTGGTGGTTCTGGATAAAGCCACGGTACAAGTCGATGCTCATTAGCTGTTTCATTACTGCTTCTGAGTTGTTCAAGTCGTCTAGCGTTTCGAACAGCGGACATACGTCCATGCGGTATGGGCAGCCACATTCTTGCAGTAGTAAGTGAACAGCCAGTACATCTGATGCAGTACGAGCCATAGAAATTACGTAAGCACCGAAGGCTTCACGAGGTTGAGCAGCAATAACCTTGCAGGTGTCTAAAACCTCTTTAACCTGTTCAGATGGCTCCCAATCGCGAGGAAGAAGCGGACGCTTAGAGCTTAATTCATTGGTTAAGAAAGCAATCTTGTCTTGCTCGTTCCATTGGTCGTAGTCGCCAATGCCTAGGTAGCGAGTCAGTTCAGACAGTACATCTGAGTGACGAGTACTTTCTTGACGAACATCGAGACGAACTAGGTGTACACCGAACGCTTTTAGGCGGCGCAGAGTATCAAGCAGAGAACCGTCTGCGATTACGCCCATGCCACATTCGTGCAGCGATTGGTAACATGCGTAAAGCGGTGTCCAAAGTTGCTCGATGTTCTGTAGTGTTTCTTTCTTCGGAACCTCTGTGTCATGCAATTTTGCATCCAGCACTTCTAGCGTGTTGTCCAGTAGAGTGCGTAGGTTCTTCAGGATTGCACGGTAAGCTTCGTGTTCATCACCTGCTAGCTCACGAACGGCATCATTACACTTAGTCATCGACAGTTCGGTAATCAGCTCGTTTACGTCGCCTAAGTAAAGATCGGCAGCTTTCCAACGAGATAGGCGCAGAACTTCCTTAGTGATGGTGTGCGTTACGAATGGGTTGCCATCGCGGTCACCGCCCATCCAAGATGAGAAGTGTACTGGGCGTGCATCGATCGGCAGGCCTTCACCAAGATAACCTTTTAGTCGGCCATCCATTTCACGTAGGAAGTCAGGAACGGCTTCCCATAGAGAGTTTTCTACAACCGCAAAGCCCCACTTAGCTTCATCAAGTGGCGTTGGGCGTTGTTGACGAATCACATCTGAGTGCCAACCTTGAGCGATCAGTTGCTCTAGGCGGCGTTCGGTTTTCACGCGCTCTTTGGGTGATAGGTCGCTTAATTCTAATTTAGACAGACACTCGTTGATCTTAACTAGCTTGTTGATCATGGTGCGACGAGTGATTTCTGTTGGGTGTGCAGTCAGAACGAGTTCAATGTTCAGGTCGCGAACGGCTTGAGCCGCGTCTAGCTTGCTGATGTCATTCTGGTTTAATTTGGAAAATAGAGATTGCAGCACGTCTGGTTCACAAACATGCTCCTCACAGTGGCGAGAGATGGTGTGGTACTGCTCTGCCATGTTGGTGAGGTTGAGAAATTGGTTAAATGCACGAGCAACAGGAGTGAGTTGTTCGTTCGGCAGGTTTTTGATTTCTTCAACTAGGCTGTCACGGTCAGCTTTGTTGCCTGCGCGGGCGGATTTGGAAAGTTTACGGATAGTCTCCACTTTCTCTAAGATAACGTCACCATGTGCATCTTGGATTGTGTTACCTAGCAAGCGTCCCAGCATGCTTACGTTACTCTTGAGAGCGGCGTATTTCTCGTTCATTGTCATCCTGCCTCGTAAAAAAATTACATCCATTGTTCCTTGTTAAGTACACAATCTAGCGAAAAGTGCTGTATCTAGTCAAATAAAGCATTCTAAGTTTGCAATTATTAGTTTTCGAAATGCGGGAGAAGTAAATTTCCCAATAGTTCGGAATTAAAGTGAAATTTAATTACAAGATCAGGCTGTGTCTGGGATAACAGAATAAAAGCCACCTTTTCGGGTAGCTTTTATACGAAAATATTGGAAGAAAAGTAATAACTAGAAACAATATTTGCGGATCGACTTACTCAGAACATCAATCGTTGGATCGATAAAATCGAAGCTTAGGAACTCATCTGGTTGGTGAGCTTGGTCGATTGAGCCTGGACCCAGCACTAAGGTTGGGCAAAGTTCTTGAAGGAAAGGTGCTTCTGTACAGTAGTTCACGGTTTGTGATTCAGTTTCGCAAACTGATTCCATGCCACCGATAAATGGATGGTCATGTTGGCACTCGTAACCCGGGATAGGTTCGTGCAGTGGCGTAATCTCAATTCTGCCCGGCCATTTTGCTTCTACTTCTTTGAGTGCGCTGCGCAGCATGTTATCCAAACCATCTAAGCTGATACCCGGTAAAGGACGCACATCATAGTGCAGCTCACAGCAACCACAGATACGGTTGGCACTGTCGCCACCGTGGATATGGCCAAGGTTTAGAGTGGGGCTTGGAATTGCGAAACCCGGGTGGTGATACTCTTTGACTAGCTTGTCACGCAGTTGCATTAAAGCGAACAACACTTCATGCATGATCTCGATGGCGTTGACACCTAATGCAGGATCAGAAGAGTGACCTGATTTACCCGTAACTCGCACAGCGTTAGCAACATGGCCTTTATGGCCACGAATCGGCACAAGGCTGGTTGGCTCACCAATAATGCAGTAATCCGGTTTAAACGGTGCATTTTCAGTGAAATGACGCGCACCCAGCATGGTGGTCTCTTCGTCACAGGTTGCCAATACATATAGCGGCTTGGTCTGTTTGCTCCAATCCATCTTCTTTGCCGCTTCATAAACGAAAGCGAAAAAGCCTTTCATATCGGCTGTGCCTAATCCATAGAAGCGATTGTTGTGTTCTGTTAGTGCGTGAGGGTCGAAGTTCCAACGTCCTTCATCAAATGGCACTGTGTCGCTGTGTCCTGCGAGTAGCAAGCCACCTTCGCCCGATCCCATCTTAGCGACCATATTATGCTTGCCGGGTTCGACTTCCACGACTTCAACGCTAAAGCCTACGTCTTTAAACCATTGAGCCATTTTTTCGATCACTTTCTCGTTGCCATGATCCCAGCTTGGATCGGTCGAGCTAATAGAGTCTGTGGAAATTAGGCCTTTGTAGACCTCAAGAAAACTCGGTAATTGCATAATAACTTCACTTCTACTATTGACAGGAAAACCATAAGTCGGTAAAACACATATTAAATCATATTTAATGCATAAGAAATCAAATAAAGCTAAAAATTAAGTATGAATAGTCAAATTTGAAATGTAACTTACCTCAAAAATGGATGTGTTGAGATGTTGAAAACCACGATCATTGGCGCAAGCGGCTACACAGGAGCAGAACTGGCTCTAATGATAAACAGACACCCTGAGCTCACGCTATCAGGTTTATATGTCTCAGCCAATAGTGTAGACGCAGGTAAACCTATTGCGGCACTGCACGGTAAGTTAGCTGGTTTGATTGATATGCCAGTACAACCTTTAACAAATCCGGAAGAAGTAGCTAAACAGTCTGATGTGATTTTCTTAGCAACGGCACACGAGGTTAGTCACGACCTAGCGCCAATCTTTCTAGAGAACGATTGCCAAGTCTTCGACCTATCGGGAGCATTCAGAGTTAAAGGCGAAAACTTCTATCAAGAGTTTTACGGTTTTGAACATCAACACGAACAATGGCTAGACAAAGCGGCTTACGGTTTAGCGGAATGGAACGAACAAGAAATTAAAGAAGCTCAGCTTGTCGCTGTCGCGGGTTGTTACCCAACGGCATCACAACTGGCGATTAAACCTTTGGTTGAGGCCAAGTTACTGGATGAAAACCAATGGCCAGTGATTAACGCGACTAGCGGTGTGACTGGTGCAGGCCGCAAGGCGACGATGGTTAACAGCTTCTGCGAAGTAAGCCTGCAAGCTTATGGCGTCTTCAATCACCGTCATCAACCTGAAATGGCTGCACATTTAGGATGTGATGTGATTTTCACTCCACACCTCGGCAACTTTAAGCGCGGTATTTTAGCGACCATCACCATGAAACTGGCTGAAGGCGTGACAGAACAACAGATACAAGATGCCTTTGAACAAGCTTACCAAGGTAAACCAGCAGTGAGACTACTCGAAGAGACACTGCCAAGAATTCAAGATGTAGAACAGACACCTTTCTGCGACTTAGGTTGGAAGGTTCAAGGTCAACACATCATCGTTGTTTCAGCGATTGATAACTTATTAAAGGGTGCATCTAGCCAAGCGATGCAGTGTTTAAATTTACGTTATGGTTTTGCGCCATTAACTGCGTTAGTGTAAGGAAATCTAGATATGAGCCTTAATAATCAACCATTAATCATAAAGTTAGGTGGCGCAGCGCTATCTTGTGGTGAAACACTTAGCAAGTTATTTGGTGCTATCTCTGCTTACCAACAACAGGCACAACGACCAATCGTGATTGTTCACGGTGGCGGTTACCTTGTTGATGATTTGATGAATAAGTTGAATCTAGAAACCGTTAAGAAAGAAGGGCTACGTGTTACTCCTTATGATCAGATCCCTGTGATCGCTGGTGCACTAGCGGGCACGGCCAACAAACTACTTCAAGGTCAGGCAATTAAAGACGGTATCAATGCCGTTGGTTTAAGCCTAGCAGACGGTGGTTTATGCAAAGTGAGCGAACTGAACCCTGAACTGGGCGCGGTAGGAAAAGCGGAGCCGGGCGACTCAACCGTTCTGCAAGCGATTCTTAATGCGGGCGCACTGCCAATCATTAGCTCAATTGGTCTTACTGAGCAAGGTCAACTGATGAACGTCAATGCCGACCAAGCTGCGGTTGCCGTTGCGGGCGCACTTGATGCTGAACTGGTACTGCTTTCTGATGTAAGTGGTGTGTTGGATGGCAAAGGCCACCTCATTCCAAGTCTTAATCAACAGCAAGCCGATGACCTTATTGCCGGCAAAGTGATTACCGACGGCATGATCGTTAAGGTTCAAGCTGCACTAGAAGCCGCTAACGACCTTGGACGACCAATCGAAGTTGCCACTTGGCGATACCCAGAAAAGCTAACACAACTGTTTTCAGGTAAAAGCATAGGAACACAGTTTTTACCTCAGTAGGTCTCACAACGAGTCACTACTTAAAGAATTTAGACAAATTAAATAAACATATAATTATGAAGTCATTTCCAACGCTGACCGCCATGTGCAGTATGGAAACTAGGAGAAAGAAAATGAGCAAAGTTAACGTAAAGAAAGTTGTAGTAGCCTACTCTGGCGGTCTAGACACATCAGTAATCATTCCATGGTTGAAAGAGAACTATGACTGTGAAGTGGTTGCGTTTGTTGCGGATGTTGGTCAAGGCGACGAAGAGTTGATTGGTATCGAAGAGAAAGCAAAAGCTTCTGGTGCATCTGAGTGTTACATCGCAGACCTTAAAGAAGAGATGGTTGCTGACTACATCTACCCAACGCTGAAAACGGGCGCTTACTACGAAGGTAAATACCTACTAGGTACGTCGATGGCGCGTCCAATCATCGCGAAAGCACAGGTTGAAGTCGCACGTAAAGTAGGTGCAGACGCACTGTGTCACGGCTGTACTGGTAAAGGTAATGACCAAGTTCGTTTTGAAGGCGCATTTGCTGCACTAGCACCTGATCTACACGTAATTGCACCATGGCGTGAATGGGATCTAGTGAGTCGTGAAGAGTGTCTAGATTACCTGGCTGAGCGTAACATCCCTTGTACGGCTTCTCTTACTAAGATTTACTCGCGTGATGCAAACGCATGGCACATCTCAACAGAAGGCGGCGTTCTAGAAAACACATGGAATGCACCTAACGAAGATTGCTGGGCTTGGACTGTAGACCCTGAGCAAGCGCCAAACGAATCTGAAACAGTGACGCTTAAAGTTGAAAAAGGCGAAGTGGTTGCGGTTGATGGCGAAACAATGACGCCATACAACGCACTGGTTTACCTAAACGAGAAAGGTGCTAAGCACGGTGTTGGTCGTATCGATATCGTAGAGAACCGTCTTGTTGGCATGAAGTCTCGTGGTTGTTACGAAACTCCGGGTGGCACAATCATGATGGAAGCACTGCGTGCAGTAGAGCAACTGGTTCTTGATAAAGCGGCATTCGAATTCCGTGAAGAGCTCGGTGTTAAGGCTTCTCACCTTGTATACGATGGTCGTTGGTTCACTCCACTATGTAAGTCAATCCTTGCCGCGACAGAAGAGCTAGCACAAGACGTGAATGGTGAAGTGGTTATCAAGCTTTACAAAGGCCATGCAACGGTGACTCAGAAGCGTTCTGACAACAGCCTGTACTCAGAAGAGTTTGCAACCTTTGGTGAAGATGAAGTTTACGACCAAAGCCATGCTGAAGGCTTCATCCGTCTTTACTCGCTATCAAGCCGTATCCGTGCTTTGAATAGCCAAAAGTAATCCTAACAATGAGTTAGTGAGCTAGCCTTTGATGAAAGATTGAAGGTTAGTAAACAGACATTATTATGCAAAGCCCATTCACTATTGATTAGTGAGTGGGCTTTTTACTTTCTATTTGCCTAATAAATCAGCTTCGGTTTTTCCTATCGGATGGCATATAATTCGCGCTCCACGCTAAAAATAATCAATGGATTGAACTGTTGGTGAATAAATATGTGAAAATAATGAATTAATACTTTATTTTCATTTTGAATTGCCGTAAGTTTAAACCATCAGAAAAATACTGAATCTTAATCAGAATTATCATTTGCAAAAACAGTGAGCACTGTGCAATTAGGAGATACACAATGGCATTATGGGGCGGTAGATTTACCCAAGCAGCAGACACCCGGTTCAAAGATTTTAACGATTCTCTTCGTTTTGATTACCGATTGGCTGAGCAAGACATTGTGGGCTCAATTGCCTGGTCTAAAGCTCTACTGTCGGTCAACGTATTAACAGAAGAAGAGCAACAGAAGCTTGAGTTAGCGCTGAATGAGCTAAAACTTGAGGTGATGGAAGATCCTGAACAGATTCTACGTTCTGATGCAGAAGATATTCACAGCTGGGTTGAGCAGCAACTTATCGGCAAAGTCGGTGACTTGGGCAAAAAACTTCACACTGGCCGTTCTCGTAACGACCAAGTGGCGACAGACCTGAAACTATGGTGTCGTCAGCAAGGTAACCAACTGCTACTGGCATTGGATCGCCTACAAAGCCAAATGGTGAACGTTGCTTCTCAGCATCAAGAAACCGTGCTTCCTGGCTACACTCACTTACAACGTGCTCAGCCGGTAACTTTTGCTCACTGGTGCTTGGCTTACGTTGAAATGCTTGAGCGTGATTATTCACGTTTGAATGATGCGATTAAGCGTCTAGACACATGTCCGCTGGGTTCTGGTGCCCTTGCTGGAACAGCTTACCCGATGGACCGTGAAGAGTTAGCTCACAACTTAGGTTTCCGTCGTGCAACGCGCAACTCTCTAGATTCAGTATCTGACCGTGACCATGTGATGGAGCTGATGTCGATCGCTTCTATCTCTATGCTTCACCTTTCTCGTCTTGCAGAAGATATGATTTTCTACAATTCAGGTGAATCAAACTTCATCGAGTTAGCAGATACCGTGACGTCAGGTTCATCTCTGATGCCACAAAAGAAAAACCCGGATGCGCTAGAACTTATCCGTGGCAAAACGGGCCGTGTTTACGGTTCATTAGCTGCAATGATGATGACAGTAAAAGCTCTGCCTTTGGCGTACAACAAAGACATGCAAGAAGATAAAGAAGGTCTGTTCGACGCTTTAGATACTTGGAATGACTGTATGGAAATGGCTGCACTTTGTTTTGACGGCATTAAAGTGAACGGCGAACGTACACTTGAAGCTGCGAAGCAAGGTTATGCAAACTCTACTGAATTGGCTGATTACCTAGTAGCGAAAGGCATTCCTTTCCGTGAAGCTCACCATATTGTGGGTGTGACGGTAGTAGCGGCGATTGCTAAAGGTTGTGCACTGGAAGAATTAACCATCGCAGAGATGAAAGAGTTCTCTGAGGTGATTGAAGAGGATGTGTACGACATCCTGACCATTGAATCGTGTCTTGAAAAACGTAGCGCACTAGGTGGTGTATCACCACAACAAGTGGCTTACGCGGTTGACCAAGCTGAGAAACGTTTATCACAGCGTGACACTTCCATCGTCAAGGTTCGTCCTGCTCGTCTGACTGATATTGAAGCGCTGGAAGGCATGGTCGCTTACTGGGCGAACATGGGTGAAAACCTGCCTCGTTCTCGTAATGAACTGGTGCGTGATATTGGCTCGTTTGCGGTCGCAGAGCATCATGGTGAGGTGACAGGTTGTGCATCACTCTATGTGTATGACTCTGGCTTAGCGGAGATTCGTTCACTCGGTGTTGAGGCTGGCTGGCAAGGTCAAGGGCAGGGTACCGCGATTGTGCAGCACTTGGTTGAGAAAGCGCGACAAATGGCCATCAAGAAGGTGTTTGTGCTGACTCGTACTCCAGAGTTCTTTATGAAGCATGATTTCTTACCAACATCGAAATCTCTGCTGCCTGAGAAGGTACTGAAAGATTGTGACCAGTGTCCTCGTCAACATGCGTGTGATGAAGTGGCATTGGAAGTGAACTTGGTAGAGCAGATAATTGCTAAGGTTAATGTTGCATAAGGCATTGATTTTATAGCTCCTAAAAAAAAGATCAAAAATCTGATCTTTTTTGGGAACAAACTAAGAAAAGCCCGGTCTATTAAAGTACCACTGCTTTTTCTTAGAATTTTCTAAGAAAGCCCTAGAATCGATTGGTTCTGGGGCTTTTTTCTATCTGCTGTTCGGGAAATGACAATAGCTCGAAAATTATGATGAATTATCGGATTGTTTAGCCCTGTCTCTAATCACTACTCTTTATCCAATAAAGACTTCCAGCTAACGTTTTTTGCCCTTTAACGGTAGCACCACAAACTTCATGACCCAATGCAACGACAGCAAGCCACTGAACGCGAAAGCGGCCATCATCAACGCGATGGCATTGATGGTTTTTGGGTCTTCTCTGAAAAACAGCTACCATACTCCCCAACTCAAAATCGACAACACCATCAGCTGATTCATGCAACGCTGGCAGCGACCGAGTTTGTTACGGATTTTTTCACTTTTATTGCAATGAATGCATGTCATCTTGGGTTTGATTCGCGTTATGCTTGTTGCCCTGATAATAACACGTCACAAGATATTGGATCACGGTGACACAGAGAGAGAAAGTCGATGATTGAGCGCCAAGAAACCAAGCAACGTATGAGCCGTATTGTTAAACACAACGGTACTATCTACCTATGTGGCCAAGTTTGTGCTGATGCAACTAAAGACATCACTGAACAAACTCAAACCATGTTAGATAAAGTAGAAGCGCTACTTGAGCAAGCAGGCAGCGACAAAGAGCACATGCTGTCAGCAACGATTTACTTGAAAGACATGAAAGACTTCCAAGAAATGAATGCAGTGTGGGATGCATGGTTACCAGAAGGTCACGCTCCAGCTCGCGCATGTGTGACTGGCGACATGGCTCGCGAAGCGCTATTGGTTGAGATCTCTGTGATTGCTGCTGAGAAGTAATTGCTTAAAGCTTTTAGTGACGCAATGGCTTCAAGAGATTCCAGATACCTCGTCCCTCGGTTCTGGAATGACGAGTTTAGTTTTGGTTTAGCTGATGCGTCACTTTGATTTTCTTCAGTTTAGACGCGTTTTGAAAAGCACCGTTATTCTGGTTAGCTTCGCCTAGACGTGTATGAAAATTGCTGTCATTCCCGAGAGCGACGAAGGAGCGTAATCGGGAATCTATAGTTTACTCGTTGCCAAAAACAAAAAGGAAAGCCAATGGCTTTCCTTTTTAGTATCTAACGTTTGTTAACTGCTAATTGACTGGCGCTAGTCTGAGATTAACAGCCCGGGCCACAATCCAGACAGTGTTTCACCATCTCTGGACCTAGGTGCAGTTTCGCATTCAGGTCACGTAGCGCTGTTCGTACACCCTCTTCGATTACTGGGTGGTAGAACGGCATGTCTAGCATCTCAGAAACCGTCATCTTGTTCTGGTGTGCCCATGCTAATAAGTGAGCCAAGTGTTCTGCGTTTGGTCCCATCATCTCAGCACCAAGGAAGCGGCCTGTGCCTTGCTCGCCGTATACGTGCAGAATACCTTTGTTGCGAAGCATCACTCGTGAACGACCTTGGTTTTCGAAAGACACTTCACCCGTTGCGAAACAGCCACATGTGCCTAAGCGTGTGGTGATCTCTTTGTAGGTTTCACCAACCATCGCGATTTGCGGGTCAGAGAATACTGCCGAGATTTTAGAGCGGCGTAGGCCTGCACGAATCTCTGGGAAGCGACCTGCATTGTCACCCGCAATACGAGCTTGGTCTGCTGCTTCATGCAGTAGAGGCAGTTGGTTACTCGCATCACCAGCGATAAATATTGATGGTAGTGATGTTTGTAGCGTGTAGTGGTCTGCGATTGGCACACCACGTTCATCAAGCTCTAGAGAGGTATTCTCTAAGCCAAGCTTGTCAGTGTTAGGGCGACGACCTGTTGCTGCTAGTACGTATTCAACGACGTTAGTTTCTAATTCACCTTGTTTATTGATGAACTGGATTTCGACACGTGGCTCACCCGATTCAGTGGTAATGCGCTTCATGCTTTCGATTTTCACGTCGGCATCGAGATAGAACTCTTCATTGAAAGCTTTATCTGCATAAGCCATGATCTCTGGATCAGTTACTGGGCCAACTTGACCACCCAAACCGAACAGTTTGGTCTTCACACCTAAGCGGTGCAGTGACTGACCAAGCTCAAGACCAATAACACCAGGGCCAAATACCGCAACCGATTCTGGTAAATCATCCCAGCTGAACACGTCGTCGTTAATGATCAGGCGATCGCCAAGCTCATTCCAAACGGCAGGGTATGCAGGGCGAGAACCGGTCGCGATAACAATACGCTTAGCGGTGACAACCGTGTGGTCATCAATTTGTAGTGTGTTGTCATCTAAGAACTTTGCGTAGCCAGAGATCTTGTCTTGCTCTGGGATTTCATCAACACCTTCTAAAACAAAACCAACAAAACGGTTACGCTCAAACTTCACTCGCTCCATCACTTCACGGCCGTTAATCACGATATCACCTTGTGGGTGAACGCCAAAAGCCGGAGCTTTCTCGATTTGGTGTACGCTTTCCGCAGCTGCAATAAGCAGTTTAGATGGCATACAACCAACACGAGCACAGGTTGTACCGTAAGGGCCACCTTCAATCATCACGACACTGTCAGTGTGTGCTTTTGCAGCGCGGTAAGAACCTAAACCTGCCGTACCGCCCCCGATAACTGCTACATCTACATTGACTTGTTTCATAATAATTTTCTCGCAATGGCTAAATTTGGTTTTAACGAACCCCTCCAACTCTGATGATTTTTTGAGAGTCAGGATTGCGGGTCAGTTTTGTGATTCTGTTTTATTAGGTTTAGCTTGTGACTCTGCTTTTATTGCTAACTATAGGTTAGTAAAAGACAGGCGAGTCACCAGCTATATTCTTTTTCCCAAAACTCAGATAAGAGTGTTTGGAATAGCTAACCCACAAGAGGGTGGGTTAGCTGATACTTCTAAGCCTATATCGGCGATGAAGCGATTAGCCTAGGAAAGTTTCTAGTTCTTCACTACCACCGATGTGTTTGCCACCGATGAATACTTGAGGAACGGTAGTGCGACCAGAGATTGCACGTAGGCTTACTGTTGTTGCATCTTTACCTAGAACCACTTCTTCGTAGTTCAGACCTTTGTCGATTAGGTTCTGTTTTGCTTTCATACAGAAAGGACAGCCTGGCTTAGTGAATACTGTGATTGACTCTTGCTCTTTGTGCTCAGGAGCAAGGTAGTTCAGCATAGTGTCTGCATCAGAAACCTTGAACGGGTCGCCTGGTACGTCTTCTTCGATGAACATTTTTTCTACCACGCCGTTTTTAACCAGCATGCTGTAGCGCCATGAACGTTTGCCGAAGCCGATGTCGTTTTTCTCAACTAGCATACCCATGCCGTCTGTGAAATCACCGTTACCATCTGGGATGAATGTGATGTTTTCCGCTTCTTGGTCTGCTTTCCATGCGTTCATTACGAACGTGTCGTTTACAGAAACACAAAGGATGTCATCCACACCGTTTTCTTTGAATACAGAGTGTAGTTCGTTGTAACGAGGTAGGTGGCTTGAAGAACATGTTGGAGTAAACGCACCTGGTAGGCTGAATACGATAACTGTCTTGTCTTTGAAAAGCTCTTCTGTCGTTACGTTAACCCATGCATCGCCTTGGCGAGTTGGGAATGTTACTTGAGGGATTGATTGACCTTCTTTAGATGCAAACATATTGATTTCCTTAAATAGTATTTTTAATTTTGTTCTATTAGAGCTTAACGTTTTTCGTTGCTCTGTTTCGTTTTGTTGAGCCCATTATTAGATAAATTCTTTGATAGCTCTAATCGTTTGATGTTATGGTTTTGATAGGTAAATTCTATCAAGAGCATTTTTCTTTTAAATGTTTCTATGAAACCCCTCGTTCTTATTAAAACCTGAGGTAAGAGACTGATCATGAATATTCGTGACTTTGAATACTTGGTGGCGCTCGCAGAGCATAAACACTTCCGAAAAGCGGCAGAAGCGTGCTTTGTCAGTCAGCCGACACTAAGCGGTCAAATACGCAAACTCGAAGATGAAATTGGACTTCAGTTAACCGAGCGTAGTCCAAGGAAGGTAATATTTACAGAATCAGGGTTACAACTTGTTGAACAAGCCAAGCGTATTCTCAATGAAGTGAAAACTTTTAAAGATATGGCGAGTGGACACGGTGAAGCGATGACGGGGCCAATGCACATTGGTTTTATTCCAACCGTGGGTCCTTACATCTTGCCTAAGATTGTTCCTCATCTTAAAGAGAGCTTCCCAGATCTTGAGCTTTACCTGCATGAAGCTCAGACCCATCAGTTAGTGAGCCAACTTGAAGATGGCAAGCTTGATTGCTTAGTACTGGCTGCGGTTGATGAAACGGCGGTGTTCAAAGAGATCGATGTGTATGACGAGCCGTTAAGTGTTGCCGTTCCATGTGACCACGAGTGGGCTCAGCAAGACACTGTCGATATGCTGCAGCTAAATGGACAAACCGTACTGGCGCTAGGTGACGGTCACTGTTTGAGAGACCAAGCCTTGGGTTTCTGTTTTGCTGCTGGTGCCAAAGATGACGAGCGCTTTAAGGCAACCAGCTTAGAAACGCTCCGTAACATGGTCGCGGCGGGGGCGGGGATTACCTTGCTTCCTCAGCTATCGGTGCCGAAAGAGAAGCAGAAAGACGGTGTGTGTTACGTACCTGCTGTGAATCCAACACCTTCACGTCGCATTGTTGTTGCCTACCGTCCGGGCTCTCCATTGAAGGGACGTTTCGAGCAATTGGCTGAGACGATTCGAACTCAACTGGAGAAGACGGCTTAGCGCTTGAATTTAGAGCCTAGTCTGGTCAGATATAGATATAAAAAAAGGGTTGATATGAATGCATATCAACCCTTTTTGTTGGTTCATGTTACTAGGTTCTACAAACCTTAGTTAGAACAGTTCTTCTACTGCTTCACCTGATGAGGTTGAGTAGATGTCATCATTGAAACGTTCAGTGATGTACTCGGTTGGCTCTGTGCCTTTCTCGAAGTACTCGAACATTGATGAGCTATCGAACTTGTTGGTCAGTAAGCCAGTTTCACGGTCGATACGAACACGGACGATGTTCTCAGGAATCTCTTTACGCTCAGCAGGAACACCCGCTAACGCCGTACCCATGAAATCAACCCATGCAGGTTCTGCTGTTTTCGCGCCAGCTTCTGCACCCGTAATTTGGTTCTTACCAAGATTTGAGTTCGCTTTGGTTCTGCCTAGGTTGCGGTTGTGGTTATCAAAACCAACCCATACCGTTGCAACCATGCCAGGGCCGTAACCGCTGTACCAAGTATCTTTCGAATCGTTGGTGGTACCCGTTTTTCCGCCAATGTCACGACGCTTCAACGGCTGTGCACGCCAACCTGTACCGTTCCAACCCGTACCTGCGCTCCAATCACCGCCACCCCAGATGTTGCTGTACATCATTTCACGAACAAGGAATGCGTTCTGTTCAGAGATAACTTGAGGTGCGTATTGTACTTTGGCATCCACATCTTGCTCTGCAAACTCATCAGCCATTGGGTCTGAGGTCATTTGCTGTTGGCAATCGTCTTTACAAACCACTTTTGGTGTCGCTTCAAATTCAGTCTCACCAAATGGTGTCTCAATGCGGCTGATGTAGAAAGGTTCAACGTAGTAGCCGCCATTAGCGAATACTGAGTAACCTTGAGCTACTTTCATTGGCGTTAAGCTACCCGCACCCAGAGCAATGGTTTCAGAGCGCGGAACTTCATCAATATCAAAGCCAAATCGAGTTAGGTAGTTACGAGTATCATCTAGACCTACTTCGCGCAGTACACGTACCGCCATTACGTTTTTAGACTGAGCTAAGCCAATACGTAAACGAGTTGGACCCACGTAAGTCGGTGGCGAGTTCTTTGGTCGCCATGCGGTACCTTGGCTCTTATCCCATTGGTTAATCGGTGCATCGTTGATCAGTGAGGCTAGCGTTAAGCCTTTCTCAATCGCTGCTGAGTAGATAAAGGGTTTGATACCAGAACCCACCTGACGAATAGATTGCGTTGCACGGTTGAACTTGTTGTGGACAAAGTTAAAGCCACCGACCATCGACAATACCGCGCCGTTGTTCGGGTTCATTGCAACAAATGCTGTGTTCGCTTTCGGTACTTGGCTTAGTCGCCATACAATCGGTGTTTCTGATTCTGCAGTCGCTGACTCTTCTGTCGGCTCTTCAGAGACTTCATCGCCGGTAACGGCTTCATGGCGAACCCAGATTTGTTCACCAACCGCCAGAATTTCTTTCGCTTGAGAAGGCGCTGGTCCTTGGCGGTTATCCGTTAGGAATTTACGCGCCCAGTTCATGCCTTGCCATTCGATAGTGCCTTCACCTTGGTTCTTAACCCAAATTTGAGCACTTTTCGAATCAACCGCGGTAACAACAGCAGGGACTAGGTCACCATAGGTTGGTTGAGACTTAAGGTGTTTAACGATTTGTTCTTGATCCCACGCTGATTGCGCAGTCTGCCACAATACTTTTTCAGCACCACGGTAGCCGTGACGCTCATCGTAGCCAAGTAGGTTCTTAATTGCGGCTTGGTTCGCTGCTTTTTGCAGTTTCGAATCAACGGTCGTGTAGACCTTCATGCCTGATGTATAAGCTTCTTCACCATAGCGTTCCACCATCCAAGCACGTGCAACTTCAGCAACATATGGCGCGCTCAGTTCGATCTCTGCACCGTGGTATTTCGAGATAAGCTCTTCGCTACGAGCGTCATCGAACTCTGCTTGAGTGATGTATTTCTCGTCTAACATACGACGCAATACAACGTTACGACGGTTAGTCGCGCGCTCAACAGAGTAAATAGGGTTCATTGTCGAAGGTGCTTTTGGCATACCCGCAAGGGTCGCAATTTCACTCAGCGTGAGATCAGGAAGATCTTTACCGAAGTAAACACGTGCTGCCGCGCCAAAACCATACGAACGGTGACCAAGGAAGATCTTGTTGACGTAAAGCTCCATGATCTCTTCTTTACTAAGAAGTTGCTCAATGTGGATCGCAATGAAGATCTCTTTGATCTTACGCATGATCTTTTTCTCATTAGATAAGAAGAAGTTACGCGCGAGCTGCTGAGTAATGGTACTAGCACCTTGTTTGGCTGAACCCGACATTGCAACCACGAGTGCTGCACGTGTGATACCGATTGGGTCAATACCTGGGTGTTCATAGAAACGGCTATCTTCGGTGGCAATCAGAGCCTCAACTAAGTGGCGAGGAATCTCGTCATAAGTGACTGGATTACGACGCTTTTCACCAAATTGAGAGATCAGCTTACCGTCTTGACTGAAGACTTGCATCGGCGTTTGGAGTTCTACGTCGCGCAAAGTGGCAACATCAGGCAACTCTGGTTTTACGTAAAAATAAAACCCGAAAATTGTACTGACTCCAAGAATCATGCAAATCAATGTAAATATGAATAATCGCTTTATGAACTTCACCGGATAATCCCTGATTAGTTAAGGCTGATAAGCAGCAAACCCTTGTACTCTAGGCTAAAAACTTAGCTTTCGTTTATTAACGCTTATTTAACTAATAATCACAACCCCTAGATAATCAACGAAATGCTTGGCACTTCAGGAGCTAGGTCACATGGGTTCATCATTAATTACAGGTATAGATATAAATCATCACAGCATCAAAGCCGTGGTACTAAAACCCGTGGGGGAGTTGTATGCCCTAGTGGGATACAAAGAGCTGCCGATTTCGGACGACATTTTTACAGCTAACCATACTTTGGAGTATCAGAAAACTGTTAAGAAACTTAAAGAACTTAGGAAAGGACTGCCTTTTGGCTGTCGCAACGTCGCCATTTCGGTACCTGATAACACGGTGATCAGCAAAGTACTGCAAATAGAGAGTGAGTTAGAAGACAGAGAAAAAGAGTTTTCTATCTATCAAACCTTCGCCCATCAATCTCCCTTTCCTATCGAGGAGCTGAGTTTAGATTTTGTAAAGCTGGAAGACAAACGATTTGGTAAAGGTTCGACAAGCAGTTATCAGGTATACGCCACTCGTAAAGAAGTTGTGGATAGCCGAGCGGATGCATTAACCAAGGCTGGCTTCAAACCTGTGGTGGTGGATACACAGGCGCATGGGCTACTTAATATCTGGCAATTGGCCTCGCGCCTGTATCCCGATAAGAAAAACTGGTTGCTAGTGGATGTTGGAATCGACCAAACCTCGCTAGGGGTTATCCCGCAGAATTCGGCGCCTTTCTATAAAGACATCGCCTTTGGCACTCAAGATCTTCGCAGCTCAGATGACCCGAGTGATATCGAGAGCGTGTTCGGTACTATGGAAGAGACACATCAATTCATTGTTAACCTGATTGAGAAGCTCAAGCGTCAATTGCAGCTCTATTCATCGGGAAATGCGCAGCAACCTATCTCAGGGATTTGGTTGATGGGCGAGGGCGCCAGCATCCCTATGGTAACCGAAGAGCTAGAACGCCATTTTCAGTTGAGCTGCGAGTCATTGAATCCTTTGTCTTTATTTGAGAATAAGGTCGCCAAGAGACGCCGACTGCCGATTGACTGGCAACACTTTGGTATCGCGGCGGGTATGGCGATGAGTGGGCTCAAGTGGCAGGGAGAGAAGCATGTTGCATCAAATTAACCTGCTGCCGTGGCGTGATGAGATTCGTGCTCAGCACAAGAAGCGTTTTATCCATCTGGTCATTCTTGGCGTCATCATTGCGCTTGGTGGGCAATGGGCGGTTGGTCACTATTTTCACGACCAACAAGCCAAGCAGCAAGCGCGCCTTAATTATCTCAATCAATACATCGCTGAGCTTGATCGACAAATTCAGTCACTGAAAGTCGCAGAGCAAGAACACAAAGCCATTCTGACTCGACTTGATGTGGTTGAGTCGCTGCAGCTTGGCCGTAATAAGACCACCGACTTCATGAACTTGATGCCGGAGCTGATTCCAGAGGGGGTCTATGTCGACAAGATAAAGATGAATGGTCAGGAGATTGAAATGTCGGGCATCAGCGACAGCACTGCTCGTCTCGCCACCATGTTGGACAACCTCGAACGTTCAGATTCTTTGAAAGGGGTCGAGATGCACTCTATCGTTCATAACCGCAAGCGCTTCAATAAAGAGTTTCAGACCTTCAAGGTCTCTTTTGTGTTTAGCCCTGTGTCTTTAGAAAACACAACCGCGAGCAGAAAAGATAAGGGGGCGCATCATGGCTAACCTTCAAAATAGGATTAGTAGGCAAAACAGGATGAGCTTGCAAGATCTCGATGTTGATGAGATCACCGAATGGCCATTGCTGCCTCAGCTTCTCGTGATTCTGGTGTTGATAGTGTTAATCCAAGGTGTAGGCACTTGGCTTTATGTGTTGCCACTCGACGATGAACTGCAACAGATGAAGCAACAAGAACAAACCTTAAAGACGACCTTGCGAATAAAGGCCAACAAGGTTGCAGCCTTGCCTAAATTGCAGAGTCAGCTGGATGAACTAACCAGTCGCTACGATTATCTATTAGAGCAGCTGCCCGTTCAAAAGGAGTTAGCGAGCATGTTGGCCTCCGTGAATGAGCTCGGCTTGGATAACTCGCTGACCTTCACACGAATCGATTGGGGGCAAAAGCAGAATAAGGAGTTTCTCTATCGATTGCCTCTCAATATAGAGCTGACAGGTGACTATCACGAGATTGGTGACTTCTCTGCTGCCATCGCCAAGCTGCCGCGTATTATTAGCTTTGATGATGTGAATTGGCAGCGAGTCAGTCAAGAAAGTAGCACGCTGCACTTTAGGGTTCGAGCTTATACCTACCAGTTTAAATCGGAGGTTAATGATGAAACCCAATAGCGCGTTTTACTCAATCGTATTGATGCTTGCGTTGTCAGGCTGCAAAGCTAATCAAGACTCACTGCAAGATTTTGTGGCGCAGGTTGAAGCCAAGGCGAGAAAAGATGTCGAGCAACTTGTCCCAGCAACTGAATTCACGGCGGCGACTTATCAGCGCCGATCTTTGCGTCCTCCCTTTGAACTGCCTAAAGAAGCCATTGTGCAAAACCAACCCTTGGTTAAGAAAGACTGTTGGCAACCCAGCGCCCGTTCTCGTAATGGCAAGTTAGAGAAGTACCCGCTGAGTAAGCTTCGTTTAAGAGGCGTGATGGGCAGTGGCTCAAGCGTGTTTGGCTTAGTGCAAACACCCAAAGGCAACGTGGTAAACGTCAAGAAAGGCCAGTTTATCGGCCTAAACAATGGCCGAGTTACTAAGGTGACCAGCCAGTACGTTCAGATTAATGAAACTCTTCCAGATGGCTTAGGTTGTTGGCATAAGCGCAACGTTAGGCTGGCTCTGAAGTAAACCAATGTCACATGATGTGGATATGAGATGTAAATATGATTAAAGGAATAAGTGAGTCAATGAACAAAGGGCTGAAAGGCTTGATGGTGTCTGTGATGTTGGTTTTTAGCGTATTTAGTTACGCAGAGAGCCTACCAAATAAATTAGAGAATATTGATTTTAGGGTTAATAAGGATAAAGACGCCGTCATTATCATTGAGCTAGCGACCAGCACCGCTGTGGTGGATGTTCAACGTGCTCAGGAAGGATTAAGTATCGAGTTGATCAATACTCAGGTTGATGATGACAAGCTTTACCTACTAGATGTAAAAGACTTCGCTACCTTGGTTGAAGGTATTGAAGTCTATAAAGAGACACCAAGCACTCGGCTTCTAGCGACGATTAGCAATAACTATCAGTATGAATACAATCTAAAGGGACGTTTTATTGAGGTGGTGATCAGCAAACCAGTTATCGATCAAGTGACCCAAGAAAAAAGCGTTCTAGAGAAAGAGGGCAAGCTGATATCGATTAACTTCCAAGACATCCCAGTACGAAATGTCCTGCAGCTGATTGCTGACTATAACGATTTTAACTTAGTCGTATCTGATTCGGTCGCCGGAAACCTCACTTTACGTTTAGATGGCGTACCTTGGCAGCAAGTTCTCGACATTATCTTGCAAGTTAAAGGATTGGATAAGCGCGTGGATGGCAATGTCATCTTGGTTGCGCCGAAAGCTGAGTTGGATCTTCGAGAGCAACAAGCGTTAGAAAAATCGCGTTTAGAAGAGGAGCTTGGGGAGCTTAAGTCGGAAATCATCAAGATTAACTTTGCTAAGGCCACCGATATTGCCGACATGATTGGCGGTGAAGGTGCGGTCAGCATGTTGTCTGATCGCGGTTCGATTACCATTGATGAGCGCACTAACTCTTTATTGATTCGTGAGTTGGAGGAGAACATTGCCGTGATACGAGGCATCATTGAATCCTTAGATATTCCCGTGAAACAGGTGCAGATAGAGGCGCGTATCGTGACCGTCACTGAGGGTAATCTTGATGAGCTTGGCGTGCGCTGGGGTGTTTCCTCGACCAACGGAAGCTTCACCGTTGGTGGTTCAATAGAAGGTAATCATCCATCACAAATCACACCGTATGACGATGATGGTGGCAACAGTGCAATTGATGACTACCTCAACGTTAACTTGGGGGCGACATCGCCGAATGCATCGAGCATTGCTTTTCAGGTCGCCAAGCTTGGGTCGGATACTTTGCTCGACCTTGAACTGTCGGCACTTCAACAAGAGTCGAAAGCTGAGATTATTTCTAGCCCACGCTTAATCACCACCAATAAAAAGCCCGCTTATATTGAGCAAGGTACTGAAATCCCTTACTTAGAGTCTTCTTCAAGTGGTGCAACGTCGGTCGCATTTAAGAAAGCCGTGTTGAGTCTTAAGGTGACACCGCAGATCACACCCGACAATCGTTTGGTATTGGATTTGAGCGTGACTCAAGATAGGCCAGGGCAAGTGGTAAAAACTGGAACCGGTGAAGCGGTCGCCATTGATACGCAAAGAATAGGTACGCAAGTACTTGTTAATAATGGTGAAACTGTCGTGCTTGGCGGGATATTTCAGCACAGCGTGAGCAGTACAGTGGATAAAGTTCCTCTGTTGGGGGACCTGCCAGTTTTGGGCGCATTGTTCCGTCGCAGCTATGAAAATGTGGGTAAAAGTGAACTACTTATTTTTGTCACACCCAAAGTTGTGATTCAGTAATGAACAATTAGATTAAAAATAAAGTTGCATTAGTGGCACCTAACCTTGATAATTTCGGGTCTTATCACGAATTATCTGTGAGGAATCGGTGCCACGGGCCTTTTAATTTCAGTACTTGTACTGACCTACCTTGTGGCGATGTCATTGAATTAACGTTGTAAATTACTGCTAAAAACATGGCTGAGAAACGCAATATTTTTCTTGTTGGCCCAATGGGCGCCGGCAAAAGTACAATTGGTAGACACCTAGCTTCCCAACTTCATATGGAGTTTCTAGACTCTGACACTGTGATCGAAGAGCGCACTGGCGCAGACATCGCATGGGTTTTTGATGTTGAGGGCGAAGAAGGTTTCCGTAAGCGCGAAGAATCTGTAATCAATGATCTGACAGAAGAACAAGGTATTGTTCTTGCGACAGGTGGTGGTTCAGTGTTGAGCAAAGAAAACCGTAACCGTCTATCTGCACGAGGCATTGTTGTATACCTAGAGACAACAATTGAAAAGCAACTTGCTCGCACTAACCGCGACAAGAAACGCCCTCTACTTCAAACAGACAACCCGCGTGATGTGCTAGAAGATCTAGCTGTATCTCGCAACGCACTATACGAAGAAGTGGCGGACTACACAGTTCGTACTGACGACCAAAGTGCAAAAGTGGTAGCCAACCAGATCGTAAAAATGCTAGAAGAACGTTAAGTTCATTTTTTCGGAGAGCAAACCCATGGAACGGATTACGGTCAATCTAGCTGAGCGTAGCTACCCTATCTCTATTGGCGCCGGGTTATTTGAAGACCCGGCGTACCTTTCTTTTTTATCAGGTAAGCAGAAAGTTGTTGTTATCAGTAATGTGACAGTAGCGCCTCTTTATGCTGATAAAATTTTATCGCTATTGGATCAAGTCGGCTGTCAGACATCTCTTCTCGAGCTGCCAGACGGTGAACAGTACAAAACCCTTGAAACGTTCAATTCAGTGATGAGCTACATGCTTGAAGGAAATTACAGCCGCGATGTGGTGGTGATTGCTTTAGGAGGTGGTGTTATCGGTGACTTGGTCGGTTTTGCTGCCTCTTGTTACCAGCGCGGTATTGATTTCATTCAAATCCCGACGACCCTTCTTTCTCAAGTGGACTCTTCTGTTGGTGGTAAAACCGCAGTAAACCATCCTCTTGGTAAGAATATGATCGGCGCTTTTTACCAACCGAAATCTGTGATCATCGATACCAACTGTTTATCAACGCTTCCAGAGCGTGAGTTTGCAGCGGGCATTGCTGAGGTGATCAAATACGGCATCATTTACGATGAAGCCTTCTTTGATTGGTTGGAGCAGAATCTAGAGAAACTTTATCAACTTGATGAAGAAGCACTGATTACCGCGATTGCTCGTTGTTGTGCAATTAAGGCTGAAGTGGTGGCTCTAGATGAAAAAGAGTCAGGAATCAGAGCGTTATTGAACCTAGGTCATACATTTGGTCATGCGATTGAAGCAGAACTAGGCTATGGTAATTGGCTACATGGTGAAGCTGTGTCGTCAGGCACTGTAATGGCAGCTAAAACAGCTCAATTACAGGGACTGATCTCTCAGCAGCAACTTGAGCGAATTATTTCTATACTCAAGAATGCGAAACTACCAATCCATACGCCAGAAAGCATGTCTTTTGAAGACTTTATGAAGCACATGATGCGCGATAAAAAAGTGCTGTCTGGTCAGTTGCGTTTGGTATTACCAACAAGTATTGGTACTGCTGAAGTGGTTGCTGATGTGCCTCAAGACATCATTAAACAAGCGATCGATTTCTGCCGTACTCTTTAAATTTGGTTGTGAGGTTGCCTAGCTAAACTCTAGGCAACTGAAGCGTTTTACTGATCGATCTTATCAGTAGGGATCCCCAATGAGTTTGGCTCATGAATTAAGAGTATTAGAGTTAGAATCTCAAGTTGAGCTGCTAGAGCGCTTACAGCTTTTGACTAACTTTGGTTCAAACCTTGTGACGGTGGCGGGCAAAGCTGGCTCTGGCCGATCTTGGTTGGCTCAGCGTTATCTTGAAGCATGGTCGACAGAAAAAAATCAGTGTTTACTGCTTTGTCATCCAAGCCAAGACGATCAACAACGCCGTGCGCTCATTCTTAGCCAAATTGTTTCTGATCCCCTGTTTAATCAACATGATTCTTTATCGGATAGCCTAACAAGGTTACTGGATGGAGAACCGTGTAATGTGGTTATCGTCGTTGATGATGCCCAACGACTTTCTGAGCTATTGGTATCCGAATTATGGATGTTGGTACTGGAAGCTCAATCAAACCCTCAATGGACGATCAATATCGTTCTCTTCTCGGAAATTGGCCATCTAGACACGCTACTAACACGTCTTAGTTACGGGCAACCACACAAGCCTATAGACCTCGAGATCGATGATCTTTCTCAACCAGAAGCGGAACATTTCTTTGAATCCTTAGTGATTCGATATGTTGATGATGAGTCTGAAACTCGCGTGCGACGTGCGTTTAATAAAGCGCAACCTTTGCCTGGCGAGTTAATGGCTTTAGGAGAATTGAAAGTGGAAAAAAGGATTATTATTCGCTCAATTATTGGCTCACCCATCAATATCGCGATTGTGGTGGCCTTGTTGTTGGTTTTAATTGGTGGTGGCTATTGGTGGATGTTCAGTCAACCAACCCCTGACGATAAAGCGCAATCACTTATCGCTCCCATTGAACAAACCGCTATCCCAACGTTTGAAGTGGAAAGTGGTACCGAGCAAGCTGGAATCGACGGAATGGACGATTCTGAAGCCGAAGCTGACATGAGTTATCAAGGTGCTGATGACGACAGCTCATCTTTGCCACCGACTGTCGTTGAAGATACCGCGAGTGTTGGAGAAGTCGAACAAGATCAGCAGCGTGTCGTAATCACCTCTGATGTGGTTGATGCCTTGCTTGATGATAAACCTGAAAGTGCCGATACCAGTGCGATTGATGCTGCTGTTGAAGAAAACACAGGTGCCGCGGTGAGTTCGCAATCAGATGCAGACAAAGTGGAGTCACAGCCTTCAGCCGATGAAGCAACAGACCTAACACAGTCCACGCCACCGACTAAGAAAATTACATTCTCATTTTCTCGCGAAGAGTTACAAGCTATCTCTCCGCGAGCTTATACTTTGCAGTTGAGTGCGATGACCTCATTGGACGACGTACAGTCTTTCATTGAAGAGTATGACCTTGAGAACAAGGTTCGTATTTACCCAACACTTCGCAACGACACCAAGTGGTTTATTATCACTTATCAAGATTACCCAACGATTCAAGTGGCGAGAGACGCGGTAAGTGCGTTATCAAAACCCCTTCAACAGTTGGAACCTTGGGCAAAATCGATGAATCAAGTGCATCGAGAGATAGAACGTGCGAAATAACCCTGAGCTTAGCCTCAAAATATGTTACATTCCGCAGCCTTATTTTTGAGTTGATAGATAGAGCAGTAAATGAAAAAGCAGCGTGCCTTTCTAAAATGGGCTGGTGGTAAATATGGCCTAGTTGAAGACATCCAACGTCACCTGCCACCTGCTCGTAAATTGGTAGAACCGTTTGTCGGTGCCGGCTCAGTATTTCTGAATACTGACTTTGAACAGTACCTGCTTGCAGATATCAATCCCGATCTTATCAACCTGTACAACCTGCTTAAAACCGATCCTGAAACTTATATCACGGAAGCGAAGCGCTGGTTCTGTCCTGAGAACAACCGTAAAGAAGCCTTCTTAGATATTCGCGCTGAGTTCAATGGTACAGATAACGTCATGTATCGTTCATTGGCTTTCTTGTATATGAACCGATTTGGCTTCAATGGCCTATGTCGTTACAACAAGAAGGGCGGTTTTAACGTTCCATTTGGTTCTTATAAAAAACCTTACTTCCCAGAAGCTGAGCTGGAATTTTTTGCCGAGAAAGCGAAAAAAGCCACCTTCGTCTGTGAGGGATACCATGAAACCTTTAGCCGCGCGCGCAAAGGCTGTGTGGTTTACTGCGATCCTCCATACGCACCACTGTCGAACACGGCAAACTTTACCTCTTACGCAGGTAATGGCTTTAGCTTAGATGACCAAGCTGCACTGGCGGATGTTGCTGAAAAAGCAGCGATGGAACGAGGCATCCCTGTCTTGATCTCAAACCATGACACCACCTTAACGCGCCGTTTATACCATGGTGCAGAACTGAACGTGGTCAAGGTTAAGCGCACCATTAGCCGTAATGGCGCAGGGCGCAATAAAGTCGATGAGTTACTGGCACTTTTTCATAAAGAGAAAAACCAGCAACACGCTTCAGAAGAATTGTAGCGGCCAACATAACCCTCGAACTCATTAAATTGAGTGACCAACGGGTACTTTCATAAACTAATCTTTCGAACTGCTAGGATCTGCTTAGTTGCTTAGGTAGAATTGCACACCAAGTAGTCTTGGAATTGAGTCTTGTATTTGTATATGAGATGTCACAAGGCGGTGATATTCGCAATTTACTCACTCTTAAGAGGTTTGGTATGAAAGATTTTCTAATCGCTCCATCGATTTTGTCTGCAGATTTTGCTCGTCTTGGTGAAGACGTAGAAAAAGTACTCGCAGCTGGTGCTGATGTTGTGCACTTCGATGTGATGGACAACCACTACGTACCTAACCTGACTTTTGGCGCGCCTATCTGTAAAGCGCTGCGCGACTACGGTATTACGGCTCCTATCGATGTTCACCTTATGGTTAAGCCAGTAGACAGCATCGTGCCTGAGTTTGCTAAAGCCGGCGCATCAATGATTACCTTCCACGTTGAAGCTTCAGAGCACATCGATCGCACTCTACAGCTAATCAAAGAGCACGGCTGTAAAGCGGGTGTCGTACTTAACCCTGCAACGCCGCTTTCTTGCTTAGATTACATCCTAGACAAAGTAGACATGATTCTACTGATGTCTGTGAACCCAGGCTTCGGCGGTCAATCTTTCATTCCGCACACGCTAGATAAACTACGTGCTGTTCGTAAGCTGATTGATGAGTCAGGCCGTGACATTCGCCTTGAGATTGATGGCGGCGTGAAGGTTGATAACATCCGTGAAATCGCAGAAGCGGGCGCAGATATGTTCGTTGCGGGTTCAGCTATCTTCAATCAACCAGATTACAAAGAAGTGATTGATGAGATGCGTGCAGAGCTTGCAAAAGTAAACGCATAATCGTAAAACTACAGATAGATTGAATATTAAGGGGCTAATTTGCCCCTTTTTTACGTCTTATAGCTCAACTCATAAGACGAACATAATAAATAGGAAAGTAAGATGTCATTAAGCTCAATAAAACTGATCGCCTTTGATTTGGATGGAACCTTGTTAGACAGCGTGCCTGATTTGGCCGTTGCTGCTGACCAAGCTTGTCAGGAGTTGGGTTTCCCTTCAGTGAGCGAAGAACAAGTTCGCGACTACGTAGGTAATGGTGCTGATGTTCTTATCGGACGTTCACTCAGCCGTAACTTGACGGTTGACCCAAGCCTAGAGCCAGAGCTACTGAAAAAAGCACGCATCCTGTTTGATGATTTCTATGAGCAGGGCGGTCACAAGCTAAGTCACCTTTACCCATCGGTTAAAGAGACGCTGGCTGAGCTGGATAAAGCCGGCTTCACTATGGCGCTGGTTACCAACAAGCCATCGAAGTTTGTACCAGACGTACTGGCGCAACACGGTATTGATAAGTACTTTGTTGATGTGTTGGGTGGCGACTCTTTCCCAGAGAAAAAACCGAACCCAGTCGCTCTGAACTGGTTGCTAGAAAAGCACAATGTAAAAGCGGAAGAGATGTTGATGGTTGGCGATTCAAGCAACGACATTAAAGCGGCTAAGAATGCAGGTTGTCACTCGTTTGGTCTGACTTACGGTTATAACCACGGCGAGCCGATTTCAGCATCAAACCCTGACTATGTCGCGGATAACGTCGCGCAATTACTAGATGTCGTTCTAGTTTCAGCATAAAGCGGACAAAAGTTAGCTAACCTACTAGCAAAATACTTATCAATGAGTACACTGGATGAGCCGTACAGAAGAGCTGTGCGGCTTTTCTATATTTAAGTTAAGAAGCTAAGCGTTCAATAAACTTAGCGAATAAGCAAAGGAATTAAAACCATGAGCAAGCCCATCGTATTGAGTGGTGTTCAACCATCTGGTGAACTAAGTATCGGTAACTACTTGGGTGCTCTACGTCAATGGCAACAGATGCAAGATGATTACGATTGCCAATACTGTGTTGTAGACCTTCACGCAATTACGGTTCGCCAAGACCCGAAAGCACTGCATGAAGCGACTCTAGACGCACTAGCAATCTGTCTTGCTGTCGGTGTTGATCCAAAGAAGAGCACGCTATTTGTTCAGTCACACGTACCAGAGCATGCTCAACTTGGTTGGCTTCTTAACTGTTACACGCAAATGGGTGAACTGAGCCGTATGACTCAGTTTAAAGATAAGTCTGCACGCCACTCAAATGACGTAAACGTAGGCCTATACGACTACCCAGTGTTGATGGCTGCAGACATCCTGCTTTACGGTGCTCATCAAGTGCCTGTAGGTAGCGACCAGAAACAACACTTAGAGTTAGCGCGTGATATCGCAACTCGCTTCAACAACATCTACGGTCCTGAAACGCCAATCTTCCAAGTACCAGAACCTTACATTCCAACAGTGAATGCACGTGTAATGAGCCTGCAAGACGCGACGAAGAAGATGTCTAAGTCGGACGACAACCGTAAGAACGTGATTACTCTGCTAGAAGAGCCTAAGTCGATCATCAAGAAGATCAACAAAGCGCAAACCGATGCAGAAACACCACCACGCATTGCTCACGATTGGGAAAACAAAGCGGGTATCTCTAACCTAATGGGTCTGTACTCTGCAGCGACGGGTAAAACGTTCGAAGAGATCGAAGCGCAGTACCAAGGCGTTGAAATGTACGGTCCGTTCAAGAAAGACGTAGGCGCAGCATTGGTTGAGATGCTTGAGCCGATTCAAGCTGAATATCACCGTATCCGTGCTGACCGTGCCTACATGGACGCAGTAATGAAAGCCGGTGCTGAAAAAGCCTCTGAACGTGCTGCAGTGACACTGAAAAAAGCATACGAAGCAGTAGGTTTTGTTACTCGCCCATAGGGTGAACTAACACAACTCGCTTGAGAATTTGAGCCCAAAGTAGCTGTTGTTTACTTTGGGCTTTTTAATGCCCATTCCATTTACCTTCCTCGAAAACCCCTTGTTTGAATTGATAATTTACGCAGTATCTGACTAGCATATCTATCATGTTAATGCTGTGCAGATGATCTTATTTGGTACCCTCAAGCTTTATAAAATTACACTCGTTTCTATATATGTTGGAAATATATAACGTGCCAAACAATTGATGATTCCAAAGTGATAAGTTCCTCATTTTCTTGCCAACTGACTTATTCCTTTCATAAATAAACCTGATAGTTACCACAAAATACATGACTGCCCATAGATGGCAGTGACTATAACTCGATGAACTCAGGTGAAACGGATGGCTCTTTTACACAAACCTTCATTGCTAGCAGTGGCAATTGGTAGCTTGTTAACTACAAGCGCACACGCTGATTTGTTTATTTCACAATATGTGGAAGGCGGCAGCTATAACAAAGCGGTTGAGATTGCCAATAGTGGCGATAGCAGCATTAGTTTAGATGGTTACTCATTGGCGAAATCTGCCAATGGCAACGGATCATGGGGTGCCACTTTACCTTTAGATGGACACGTTTTAGCACCCGGTGAAGTACTCGTGGTCGCACATTCTAGTGCGAGTGATGAGATTAAAGCTCAAGCTGACATCATTAATGCCTCTATCGCCAATCATAATGGTGACGACCCGCTGGCTATCTTGAATTCAGACGGCTCGGTACATGATGTTGTTGGTTTGATGGGCGATGTGGACTGGGGCAAAGATGTTACTTTGGTTCGTGCGACACAAACACCTTCTGCGACGTTTGATGCTTCACAATGGGTATCGCTACCAAAAGACAGCATTGAAGGCCTAGGTTCACTAGACAGCGTTGAACTGCCAGAAGCGTTCACTTGTACACAAGATGGCTCTGACCCAGTATTCACCACCATTCAAGAAATCCAAGGTGAGGGCGCTACATCGCCATTCATCGATGGCTACCCGTACATCACCGACGATGAATATTTCGTAAAAGGTGTGGTAAGTGCGGTAACAACAGGCCTAACTAAAGGCTTCTACCTGCAAGCACTTGAGGATGATTTCAACTCAAGCACTTCTGAGGGTCTATTTATTCATACCAACCAGTCGAGCTCAGAGCTAGTAGCCGGTGATGTAGTGTGTGTGAAAGGCAAGGTTCAAGAATACTACAGCCACACTCAGCTGAAAGTAGAAAACAACCAATGGCTAAAACAGGGCGAGCAGCAGGCACCTGAAGCTACGGCGATTGAAGTGCTAGACAGTGACGAGAACTTCGCTGCAACGCTTGAACGCTACGAAGGCATGTTGGTGAAAACAACCGAAGCGCTTGATATGCGTGTGACGCGTACCTTTGGTTATGACTACGCAGGTCGTCGTAACAACATGGTACTGGCGCATGAGCGTATTAACATGCAGCCGAACCAGCTTTTCGCCGCGGGATCTGACGAAGCGAAGCAGCAAACTGAAGACAACGCAGACCGCCGTCTTTTCGTTGAAACCGATCAAAAAGCGGCTGATGGACAAGTCCCTTTCTACCCAGATTTTGGCCGCACTGATATCGACCAAGATGGTTCAACAGAAGATTACATCCGCATTGATGACACCATTGTTGGCCTAGAAGGCGTGCTGACTTACAGCTACGGTGAGTACCGTTTAATTGCGACTAACCAGATCTCGGCTGAAAACTATGTGCGTAACGATCCGCGTACCGACAAGCCAGACATGGATGAAGGCGACCTACGTATTGCGACCTTCAACGTATTGAACTATTTCAACTCTCCATTTGGTGGCGACGCGAATCAGCACGGCAATAACCGTGGCGCGAACACCATCACTGAGTTTGAGATGCAGCAAGAGAAGATTGTGAACGCGATTCTTCGCTTAGATGCAGACATCATTGGCTTGATGGAAATTGAGAACAATGGCTTTGGTGAAGGCTCTGCCATTCAGCAACTTGTAAACCAACTGAATGATCGCATTGAGCGTAAGAAAGACCGTTATACCTTTGTGGCTGTCGACTCGAACGAAGACGGCGTAACCGACGAGATGGACTCGATTGGTACCGATGTAATCACAACCGGTGTTATCTACCGTAAGAAGGTGGTTAAGCTTAAAGACAGCCGTGTTATCGCGATGCCAAGCCAACAAGCACCAGAGGTGTTAGACGATTCAGGCAAGGTGATTGAAGACGGTAAGAACTACCAACGTGACTCATTGGCGCCAACCTTTAAAGTTAAAGGCACCAAAGAGAAACTCACCGTAGCGATCAACCACTTTAAATCGAAAGGCTCTAAGTGTTGGGAAGATGCTGCTCCGATTGAGCAGGGCGGCCAAGGCGGCGTTGATGCCGATAAGCAAGGTTCATGTGAGAACTTCCGTGTTGCTGCGGCGGTTGCATTAGGTGAAGCGCTCGATGGCATCAAAGGTCACAAAGTGATCCTGGGTGATATGAATTCGTATGGCATGGAAGATCCAATGTTGGTGCTAACGGATTACTCTGAAGAGAAATACGGAAAGCAAATTAAAGCGGCGCGTAACACTTACATTGATGGTGTTGAACAGTTTGGTGATAGCGGTGCGGTGATTACTAAGAACTACGGTTACATTAATGCTGTAGCTCAAAAGCACCCAGACAGCTGGAGCTACTCATACAATGACGAAGTGGGCGCACTGGATCACCTGTTGATCAGCGAAAGCCTGAAAGATAGGGTTGTCGATGCTACCGATTGGCACATTAATGGTGGTGAATCGACGTTGTTTGACTACAACGAAGAGTACAAAGGCGATCTGCCTAAGTACCAAGATCACTTCCGTTCATCGGATCATGATCCTGCGGTTCTTGAGTTAAGAGTCGGCGGTTCATTCGGCTTGGGTGCATTGATGTCATTGTTTGGCCTGGCAATGTGGCGTCGTCGCAAGTAGCTAAACTGTAAGTAGATTGGCTTGCCATACAAGCAAGCCAATTCAGATAACTTAACGCTATCTGTAAACAATTAAGGTCAACCTAGGTTGGCCTTAATTATTGGCGAAATGCAGTTTCCACTTGCCTTTCGCTATGGGTATTGCACAATACCGCCCCTATATCTCCCAATCCTTTAGTATTTAGCAAACGATTTCGACTCATGTTACTTATCATCGATAACTACGACTCCTTTACTTATAACTTGTATCAGTATTTCTGTGAGTTAGGGGTAACTGTAAAAGTTGTACGCAACGATGAGATTGATATTGCGGGCATCGAAGCACTGAATCCTAGTCACCTTGTTATCTCGCCGGGTCCTTGTACACCGGATGATGCGGGAATCTCTCTGCAAGTTATAGAACACTTCGTTGGCAAGCTGCCGATCTTAGGTGTGTGTCTTGGTCATCAAGCCATTGCTCAAGTGTTTGGTGGTGAAGTGGTGAGAGCCAGACAAGTGATGCACGGTAAAACCTCGCCAATACGCCACAATGGCAAGAGTGTTTTTCAAGGTCTCAATAACCCTCTGACTGTGACACGTTACCACTCACTCGTGGTGAAAAATGGCACGCTACCAGACTGCTTTGAGCTGACGTCTTGGACGGAGTTTGAAGATGGCAGCATGGATGAGATCATGGGTTATCAACACAAAACCTTGCCGATTGATGCGGTGCAATTTCACCCTGAATCGATTAAAACAGAGCAAGGACACCAGCTTCTCGCTAACTTCCTAGCACGCTGAGTGTTTAAATTTGACTCTTTCTCCGTCTAAATAAGCCAGTTTAACGTATTCCATTACCCGTTAAGCGTTTAAATTCGGGCGCTACGCGTCTTCATCCCTCTGACGCCGATCACTTTTTATAACATTTCTCCCTCGTCAGGCTAAGTTTTTAGCCTATGCAAAATTATTCGCGTTATTTCGTCTCGAACCCAATATACCGCAATGCCAGTAAGGCTTTGCTGTTGCTGGTTATACGTTTAGGTAAAAAAAGCTTCATAAAACAGATTAATTGATGCATAAATAGTCATAGGTAGTGACGTTTAGCTGGTTGTAAGGGATGGCTAAAGAATAATCTACTATTGAAAAGGTTAATTAAATGTAAATATAATGCTGCAGCGGGATTATGGCGAGACAAAATATCTTTGTCTCACTTATGAACCATTACGCTTATTTGCGAAGCTTGCGGTATCGAGAAGGAATGTACGATGACAGTGGAAAATAAAGTAGAACGTAGTCTGTTTAATGAGGTGATGGTGCCTTGTTATAACCCAATGGAAATGATCCCAGTAAAAGGGGAAGGCGCACGCGTTTGGGACCAACAAGGCCGAGAGTATATCGACTTTGCTGGTGGTATCGCTGTGAGCTGTTTGGGTCACTGTCACCCAGCAATGGTTAATGCTGTTACCGAGCAAGCAAACAAGATTTGGCACCTAAGTAATGTAATGACTAACGAACCTGCACTGCGTCTAGCGAAGAAGCTAACTGACGTATGTTTTGCAGAAAAAGTATTCTTTGCGAACTCTGGTGCAGAAGCGAACGAAGCAGCACTTAAGCTAGCTCGTCGTTGGGCTGCGGATGTTCACGGTCCTGAGAAGTCTGAAATCATTGCATTCAAACAAGGTTTCCACGGTCGTACTTTCTTTACTGTAACCGTTGGTGGTCAAGAAGCTTACTCAGATGGCTTCGGTCCAAAACCTGGCGATGTAACTCACCTACCTTACAACGATATTGCCGCTCTAGAAGCGCATATCTCTGATCGCACTTGTGCCATCATGATGGAACCTCTGCAAGGCGAGGGCGGTATCATCTCTCCAACGGCTGAGTTCGTGAATACGGTTCGTGAACTGTGTGACAAGCACAATGCATTGTTGATTTTTGATGAAGTACAAACAGGTAATGGTCGTACTGGTAACTTCTATGCTTACCAAGGTCTGGGCGTGACGCCAGACATTCTAAGCACAGCGAAGTCTCTAGGTGGCGGTTTCCCTATCGGCGCAATGCTGACGACGTCTGAACTGGCTACACACCTTAAGGTTGGTACGCACGGTTCTACATACGGTGGTAACCCACTGGCGTGTGCGGTAGCTGAAGCAGTGGTTGACGTAGTTAGCCAACCTGAGACTCTAGAAGGCGTAAAAGAGCGTGAAGCGCTATTCCGTGATGGTCTAACTAAGATTAACGACAAATACCAAATTTTCAGTGAGATTCGTGGTAAAGGCCTATTGTTAGGTGCTGCACTGAATGACGAATGGCAAGGGCGTGCGCGTGACGTATTAGTAGCAGCAGGCGAGCAAGGCCTAATGGTACTGGTTGCGGGTGCAAACGTGGTTCGTTTTACTCCATCACTGGTTATCACTAAACAAGAAATTGAAGAAGGTTTATCAACACTAGACAAAGCAATCGCTACGCTAGTTTAGCCTGAGCGGCGTCATAGGAATGATCGCCATTAGAGCGATCTCATGACGTACTGCTAAAGGCCCAAGCTTCTGGTTTTGGGCCTATTTTGCATCTGGAGGGAATATTGATGCTAGTTGTTCGCCCAATAAAACTGTCTGATTACGATGCGCTGCACACCTGTGCAGTTGAATCAGGTCATGGATTCACATCTCTTCCGGTTAACGAAGAATTGTTAACTAACCGAATTACCCATTCTGAATACAGCTTTGCGAAAGCAGACGTGACCGAACCCGGTGATGAAGGCTATCTAATGGTGGGTTTCGACGCTGAAACTGGCGAAGTTGCTGGTACAACGGGTATCGAAGCTTCCATTGGCTGGGATGTGCCTTTTTACTCGTACCACATCAGTAAAGTGGTTCACTCTTCACAGCGCCTTAAAGTGAATAACGTGGTTAAGCTGTTGACGTTTGGTAATAACTACACAGGCTGCAGCGAAATTTGTACGCTGTTCTTACGTCCTGATTACCGCAAAGGCTTAAACGGTCGACTGATGTCTAAGTGTCGTTTCCTACTGATGGCTGAGCACCCAGAGCGTTTCTCAAAAACGATCTTTGCTGAGATGCGTGGTGTATCAGATGCGGAAGGCAATTCTCCTTTCTGGCAATGGCTGCAAGAACATTTCTTCTCGATTGACTTCACGCTTGCCGATTACCTAACCGGTATTGGTAAGAAAGGCTTCATTGCTGACCTAATGCCTAAGCTACCTATCTACGTGAACCTACTGAGCAAAGAAGCTCAAGCGGTGATCGGAGAGGTACATGACAATACGCGCCCTGCACTTAAGTTGCTGGAACGTGAAGGTTTCACCAACCGTGGTTATGTCGATATCTTTGATGCAGGCCCAACGGTTGAGTGTGATCTAAGAAACATCGAATCTGTGCGTCACTCAATTCGAGCACAGGTTCAAATTGCAGAGCACTCTAGCTCTAAAGACTTCCTAATTGGTAATACCTCGTTTGAGAACTTCCGCGCAGTAGCCGCGAAAGGTGCGTATGACCAAGCAAGCGACACAGTGATTTTATCATCTGAAGTAGCGAGCGCTCTTGAAGTAAAAGAAGGCGAATTCGTTCGCATGTTGGCTCAGTAAGAGCGGCGATTATCTGTCGAAGATTTTAAGGATAGAAGTATGACTCAGTGGATAGCAGGACAGTGGGTGGCAGGTCAAGGTGACGCCATGACATCAGTAAGCCCATACAACAATGAAGTAGTGTGGCAGGGTGATAGCGCAACACCAGCGCAGGTTGAATCTGCAGTAGCAGCAGCTCGTGAAGCCTTCTTGGTTTGGAAAAAATTGAGCTTTGCAGAGCGTGAAGCGATCGTGTTGAACTTTGCTGAGAAGGTAAAAGAGAACAGCGAAGAGATTGCACAGATTATTGCAAAAGAGACGGGTAAACCGATTTGGGAAACTCGCACTGAAGCGGGCGCGATGGCAGGCAAGATCGCCATCTCTATCCGTGCTTACCACGAGCGTACAGGTGAAGCTTCACGTGAAGCGGCTGGCAACCAAATTGTACTTCGTCACCGTCCATTGGGCGTGATGGCGGTATTTGGGCCTTACAACTTCCCTGGTCACTTACCTAACGGTCATATTGTTCCAGCTCTGCTATCGGGCAACACCGTAGTATTCAAGCCTTCAGAGCAGACACCTTGGACGGGTGAATTCGCAATGAAGCTATGGCAAGAAGCGGGTCTTCCTGCTGGCGTAATCAACCTAGTGCAAGGCGCTAAAGAGACAGGTATCGCACTGGCTGATGCTAAAGGTCTTGATGGCGTGCTATTTACGGGTAGTGCGAATACTGGTCATATCCTGCATCGTCAATTCGCGGGCCAACCGGGCAAGATGCTGGCACTAGAAATGGGCGGCAACAACCCTATGGTGATCAGCGACCAATACGGTGATGCAGACGCAACGGTATACACTATCATCCAATCGGCGTTCATCAGTGCTGGTCAGCGTTGTACATGTGCTCGTCGCTTGTATGTGCCTGTTGGCGAGAAGGGCGATCTGCTTCTAGATAAACTGGTCGCAGCTACGCAAAAGATTCGTGTTGATCAGCCATTCGCTGAACCAGCACCCTTCATGGGTCCTCAGATCTCTGAAGCTGCGGCTAAGTTCATTCTGGACGCGCAAGCGAATCTACAATCGTTAGGCGGCGTCAGCCTAGTAGAAGCAAAAGCGGGTCAAGCGGCGTTTGTTTCTCCGGGCATTATCGATGCAACCAATATTGCTGAACTGCCAGATGAAGAGTACTTCGGTCCATTGCTGCAAGTGGTTCGTTACCAATCGCTAGAGCAAGCGGTCGAGTTAGCTAACGACACACGCTTTGGTTTGTCTGCAGGCCTTGTATCAACAGACGATTCTGAATGGGAATACTTCGTTGACCATATCCGTGCGGGTATTGTTAACCGTAACCGTCAGCTAACAGGCGCAAGTGGTGATGCACCGTTTGGTGGTCCGGGTGCTTCAGGCAACCTACGTCCAAGTGCTTACTACGCAGCTGACTACTGTGCTTACCCTATGGCTTCAATGGAAGGTGGCGAAACTCAACTACCAGCATCGTTTAGCCCAGGTATTGAGCTTTAATTTAGGCTAATGAGTCTTAGGCTCATTGGTTAAGCTTGAAATAGGGAAGTGGTGTTATCGCTTCCCTTTTCCATCACGTCCGACACCTAGATTGGGCGGTAGATAATAATAGAACAAGTATGTCACAGGCTGATGGCTGCTGACTCTGTGTCTCAGCCTCTCCCTTTCTAATCCAAATTACTAGCTTGCTAGAACCTCTGACAAGGAGTCACCATGACGCCCGATCTACTCTTTAAATCACTATGGGACGATTACATTCACAGGCTGTGTCCATCGGCTGAGAAAGTGCATCACTTGCTGAAAGAAGATGAAGCGCTGATCAACGACCATATTGCACTGCGTACTTTCAATGTTGCTCCGCTAGGTATTGAAACATTGGCTAAGCCTTTCCTTGAGCTAGGTTATAAAGCGTGTGGCGATTACTTGTTTGAGAGTAAGAAGCTAGTCGCGAAGCATTACGAGCACCCAGACCCGAAGCAGCCAAAAGTGTTCATTAGTGAGTTGAAGGTCGAAGAGTGTTCAAGTGACTTACAACAGATCGTTGCTAAATTGGTTGAGCAAGTCGACGTAAGCAAGCTTCAAGGCCATGAATTCTTGTTTGGTGGTCGTCTATGGGACTTGAGCTTCGCAGATTTCCAAGTGCTTGCAAAAGAGAGTGAATACGCGTCTTGGCTCGCAGCTCATGGTTACGGTGCCAACCACTTTACAGTGAGCGTTAATCAACTCGATGCTTTTGATGAAGTGCAGGCAGTGAATGATTATTTGAGCGAATCAGGCTTCACGATCAATGCATCTGGTGGCCAGGTTAAAGGCTCTCCAGAGGTCTTATTAGAGCAATCATCAACAATGGCAGATAAAGTCCCAGTTTCATTTGTTGAGGGCAATGAGATGATTCCTGGAGGCTTCTATGAGTTCGCTAAGCGTTATGCGATGGCTAATGGTGAGCTTTATACCGGTTTTGTGGCAGCATCGGCTGACAAGATCTTCGAAAGCACTAACGGTTAAAGAAAGATACGAGTACGGACTTTACCCTAAAGATGCAGATAGGCTTCGCTTCGAGAGTGTTTGCGCTTCGAAGCTGTAGGTGTTTCATTCGTATTTTCTTTGTAGATCTTTAGAAAACAAAAAAGCCACCAAATTTGCATTTGGTGGCTTTCAAATTTTTGGCTCAGTTAATCGAGATTAACGAGTGCCGTATACCACGATAGTTTTACCGTGTGCAGAAATTAGGTTCTGCTCTTCTAGCATCTTCAAGATACGACCAACGGTCTCACGAGAACAACCAACGATCTGGCCAATCTCTTGACGAGTGATCTTGATTTGCATGCCGTCAGGGTGAGTCATTGCATCTGGCTGTTTCGCTAGGTTTAGTAGCGTTTGAGCGATACGACCTGTTACATCAAGGAACGCTAAGTCACCAACCTTTTGGCTAGTTACTTGTAGACGGTTTGCCATTTGCGCTGAAAGGCGCATTAGGATATCTGGGTTCACTTGGATAAGTTGACGGAATTTCTTGAAAGAAATTTCAGCTACTTCACAAGGAGATTTAGCACGAACCCAAGCTGTACGCTCTTGGTCTTCTTCGAACAAGCCAAGCTCACCGATGAAGTCGCCTTGGTTTAGGTAAGAAAGAATCATTTCCTTACCTTCTTCGTCTTTGATAAGAACTGCCACAGAACCTTTAACGATGTAGTACAAGGTTTCTGCCTTTTCACCAGCATGAATCAAAGTACTTTTTGAAGGGTACTTATGAATATGACAGTGTGAAAGGAACCACTCTAATGTTGGATCGGTTTGAGGTTTACCTAGAACCATAATATCTCACTTCCTCTGCAGGGTATGCTTGCCGCTTTCCGTATTTTAGCTAAGCCTGGATTGACTTGTAGGATAAGAGCACTCGTTGAGTGCTGCAAGCTATCTTGTGTTTCGTTTAAGAATAGTATCCTTTTTCAGGTACTATTTCTTGATTTTAATCGTGACCAAGCTACGATTTTTTACGCAAAATTGTGCACATGATCACGGTATGAAAAGTAATCAACCAGAATGTCGTTTTGTTAACCTATTTTTCCGGTTTCGATGAGTTGTTGCAGGATTGGCCTCACAATGAGCTCCATAGCAAAACTCATCTTGCCGCCTGGCACTACTAGCGTGTTATGACGAGACATAAACGAGCCATCAATCATAGCCAGAAGGTAGGGGAAATCGACGTTTTTGATGCCACGCAAACGTATAACTACGAAGCTTTCGTCTAAACTTGGAATCCCTTTGGCGTTGAGAGGGTTAGATGTATCTACGGTTGGAACACGCTGAAAGTTGATGTGAGTGCGCGAAAATTGCGGGGTAATGTAGTTAAGGTAATCATCCATCGAACGAACAATGGAATCCATTACGGCTTCGCGTGAGTGGCCACGATCGCGGGTGTCACGAACGAATTTTTGAATCCACTCTAGGTTTACGATGGGCACCATGCCGATCAGCAAATCGACGTGTTGAGAAACGTTAATGTCGCCATCAACCACACCGCCGTGCAAGCCTTCGTAAAACATCACATCGGAATTTTCCGGGATCTCTTGCCATGGCGTGAAGGTGCCCGGCATTTGATTGTAAGGCACGGCTTCATCAAAGGTGTGCAGGTAGCTTCTTACTTTACCTGTACCTTCGTTACCGTATTTACGGAAGAACTCTTCTAGCGCACCAAAGTCGTTGGCTTGAGGACCAAAGTAGCTGATGTGCTTACCTTGCTCGCGCGCTTTACGGATCTCGACATCCATCTCTGGGCGAGTGAAGCGATGGAAACTATCCCCTTCAACCCAAGCGGCCTTCACGTCCATCATATTGAACATTTTACGGAAGGCTTCTGAGGTGGTGGTGGTGCCGGCTCCAGATGAACCCGTCACCGCAATAATTGGATGTTTAGCGGACATGACAACCCTTGTCTTTTGAGTAACTTACTTGTTAGCAATCGTTTACCACTATAACACGGCTCCTTTATGAGCGCAGCCTAGAAGCGTTTTGTGACTTGAATATCAACGGTTTCATGCAGCTCAGAAAATACGATACTGACTTCTCCTGAGGCTAATTGATGTTTCACTTGGTCAATCTTGTTTTGCAATGAAACCTCTACATCACCGTAGTCTGTACCTTCACGCAGCACGAACTCTTTGATGAGGTTTTCCAGTGTTTCTGGTGCAATGTCTTGCCATGGGATGATCATAAATACTTCTCTCTTTTATGTTCATAAATAGGTTTATTGATGTAGAAATGCGTGTGCTTAGTATTGTTTTACTTCTATTTACTAAGGCTCGGTCATTATGCCGAATCTTGAATACTTTCATAGTAGGCAGGCAAGGCTTCTTCTAACCAAAACCTTGGTTTGAGCGTGCTACCGGTAATGAACCCCACATGGCCGCCTTTTTGAAACAGGCGATAGTCGATGTTGTCAGGCAACACGAACTTTGGAATTACGTCGTCTGTCATAAACGGATCGTCTTTGGCATGGATGATCTGAGTCGGTAGTTTAATCTTATTAAGTTTAGGAAGCGCTGAGCACTGAGCATAGTAGTCCTGAGCATTTTTGAAGCCGTGCAGAGGCGCAGTGATTCGTTCATCAAACTCATACAGTTTGGTGATGTTCTTGATGGCTTCAGCGGTGATGCCAAGTTTTTCCTGTAGCAGGTTAACCTTTTTTAGCGCATTCGATTTTAGAGAGTTGAGCAGGTACTTCTTATAGAGCTTGGAGAAACCGCGCTCAATGCGACTAGAGCAACACGCTAAGTCAAAAGGAGCAGATACGATGGTCGCCGCCGACAGCAATGGGTAGTCTGCGTACTCAGCCAAATAGTTCGCCAGCATGTTTCCACCTAAAGATATGCCAACCGCAACCTTAGGGTTATTCGGAAACTGGGCGTGCAGGTGTCTTAGAAAAAAGCGCGCATCTTCGACTTCACCTGAATGGTAAGCGCGAGCCAGGCGATTGGGTTTTCCGCTGCAGCCTCTGAAGTGCATCATCACGGACAACCAACCATCTTTAGCAAACGCATTCATTAATCCATTGGCATAAGGGCTCTCAAAGCTACCTTCTAAACCGTGGAATAGAACGAATATCGGCTTGCTACTGCGATCATTCTTATTTGAGGTGTCACCGTCTGGTGATTCGCTCCAAGCAAGATCAAGAAAGTCACCATCGGGTGTTTCTAAGGTTTGCCAGTGAGGATGAAACAGCGCCTGCTTTCGAATAAACCGTGGCACTAAGGTTTGTAAGTGCGGATTAGAGAGACCAGCAGCTGCGGTAAATATTGTCATAAAAACGATCCATGCTTCTTTTACGGGTTTTGATAACGTGTTGAGTTTGTAACGAAACGCCCACGTTTTTATTTGAGCTTGGTTGATTCTCGGCATAAGCGCAAGGCTTCACTTATACGAGATACAAAAACAGGCTATGGGTAACCGTTTGAATAATATCAAGGTTAAGCTTGGATCTTGATTGAATAAAAGGGAAAGAGAATGAGCTAGGGCTGTGGTGCTGGTTCAGAAAAAGCGTCGTAGAGGTTTTCAGCCCCTAATAAACGACAGTACTGAAAAGTGAGCGGTGATTGCTGGTTAGCGTACAGCTGTAGGGAGTTTATACAGTCGACCAGATCGGACTGTTGTTGCTTTTCAAGCTGTAACTCAAACTTTAGCGCTTCACGGTATAGAGAGTCGACAACGTGTGCTTTGAGATGTTTACGTAGCTCTCGATAGCTATGAAGCAGGGTTTCAGAGCGGCTCAAGCACTGTTGAACCTTGTGCCACTCCTCTTCAGCAAAAGACAATTGCTGCTCATCAAGCCATTTGAGAAGCAGCAGTAGATTGACGTTGCCGTGGAACTGGTTTTGCAAAGCTAGGCACGCATCCTTTACACCGCGCACACTGTAATACTGAAGGCTAAATTGCCATAGTCGTTCCAGTGTTAGTGATATTGGGGCGTGCTCTGGACTCATAAGCTATCCATATCCTGTTCCATCTGCTCAAGCTCTTCTTGAGTGGACATCCAATCCATTTCAACTTCTTCTAGCTGTGACTTACTGCTCGCTTGGAGAGCGAGTACTTTATTCAGTTTAGCCTTATTTTCAGCTTCATACAGTGAAGTGTCGGATAATTCTTGTTCGGCTTCTTCAAGAGCCTGCGTTAATTTATCCATCTGCTTTTCAAATTGAGTGAGCTTTTTACGAAGTGGTGCCGTCAGTTTACGGAACTCGGCTTCTTTTCGTTTCTGCTCTTTTTTCGCTGCTGCACTGTTGGCGCCGTCTTTTGCTGGTGCCAATGCTTGTGCTTCTTTGCGCTCAACTTTCTGCTGTTCGGTTAGCCACTTGTAGTAATCGCTTAAGTCACCATCAAACGGTGCTACTTGGCGGTCGTGTACAAGGTATAAATCATCGGTAGTCGCACGCAGTAGGTAACGGTCGTGCGATACGATAACCATTGCGCCTTCAAATGTCTGCAGGGCAAAAGTCAGCGCTTGACGCATGTCGAGATCCAAGTGGTTGGTTGGTTCATCGAGTAGCAACAGGTTTGGTTTTTGCCATACCAGTAGCGCTAATACTAAACGCGCTTTTTCACCACCTGAGAAGGGTGCTACTTTATCAAGTGCTTTTTCACCTTGGAAACCGAAGCTACCTAGGTAATCACGCAATTGTTGCTCGGTGTGTTTAGGGGCAATCTGCATCATGTGCTGCAGCGGTGTTTCTTCTGGGTGCAACGTTTCTAACTGGTGCTGTGCAAAGTAACCAATCTTAACGCCTTGCGAATAACTCAGTTCACCGCCTTGCTGTTTCAGTTCGCCAGAAAGCAGTTTAATCAGTGTTGATTTACCAGCGCCATTTCGGCCAAGCAAACCAATACGACTGCCCGGTACTAGGTTCAAGCGAATCTTTTCTAGAATCAGATTGTCATCATAGCCCGCTGATACTTCATCCATCATCATGATTGGGTTTGGTAGTGCGTCTGGTTCTCTAAATTCAAAGCTGAATGGATTATCAAACTGAGCAGGCAGCACTTGTTCCATTTTCTCTAGCGCTTTAATACGGCTTTGCGCTTGGCGAGCCTTTGAAGCTTTGTAACGGAAACGGTCAATGTAGCTCTGCATGTGAGACATCTGTTTCTGCTGCTTTTGGTACATCGCTTGTTGCAGAATCAGTTTTTGCGCTCGTTGGGTTTCGAACGATGAGTAGTTACCCGTGTACTCATTGAGCTGTTGGTTTTCAACGTGCACGATGCGGTTGACGATAGGGTCTAAGAAGTCTCTATCGTGCGAGATAAGCACTAGCGTGCCAGGGTAGCTTTGTAACCAACGCTCGAGCCACATTACTGCGTCTAAATCCAAGTGGTTGGTAGGCTCATCGAGTAGCAGTAGGTCACTGCGACACAGTAGGGCTTGCGCTAGGTTCAAACGCATACGCCAACCACCTGAGAATTGAGTCAGGTTCCATGTCATTTGTTCTTGGCTAAAGCCTAGGCCATCCAGTAACTCGGCAGCACGTGCCTTTATGCTGTAACCACCAATGGTTTCAATCTTGCCGTGGATCTCTGCTACCAATGTGCCATTGTCGGCTTGTTCAGCTTTCTCTAGTTGATCTTCAAGGCCGCGGTATTCACGGTCGCCATCAATCACGTATTCAATTGCTGTTCTTTCTAGTGCTGGCGTTTCTTGAGCAACCCAAGCCATTTCCCAATGGGCTGGTTTACTGAATGAGCCAGCATCAATAGACAGCTCGTCTTTAATTAAGGCGAACAGCGTAGATTTACCACAGCCGTTTTTACCAACCAAACCGATCTTGTCGCCAGGATGAAAAGTCGCAGATGCTTGGTCGAGGAGTGGCTTACCGCCGCGTAGCAATTGAATATCAGAGAAAGTAATCATATAGAGGTAGCATAGAAATTAGAGGTGAACAGACGCCTGCATAGTAGGCTGAATCCAGATAAAAGTCGATCACAATGCAATTTGCGTTATGATGCCAATAACATATTAATAACTTTTATTTAAATTCTAGTGGCCTTGCCACCGTTTAGCCCTTAAAGGAATGTTTCAAAGGAATGAGTATTACTCCCTCGATAGACAAACCCGTGCCAAAGGTATTAGTGATCTATGCGCACCCAGAGCCGCAAACCTCTATCGCTAACCAGATCATGGTTAAAAAGATAGAGTCGCTTGGGAATGTTAAAATCCACGATCTTTATGCCCTCTATCCTGACTTCTTTATTGATGTGCCTTATGAGCATGAACTGCTTCTGCAGTACGATGTGATTGTGTTCCAGCATCCTCTGTTTATGTATTCTTGTCCTTCGTTATTGAAGGAGTGGTTTGATCGAGTATTAGGCAAGGGCTTTGCGTTTGGTGAGCAAAGTGCACTTAAGGGTAAGCATTGGCGCAGTGTTATCACCACGGGTGGTAAAGAAGAGGCGTTTGGTGCTGCAGGCTATAATAAGTATCCCTTACAAGAGATCTTGCAACCATTCGAGCTCACCGCTGCTTTGTGTCAAATGAACTGGATATCCCCTTTGGTTTTACACTGGGCACGAAATGTCACCGATATGACGCGTTACCAACACGCCGAAGCGTATCGAAATTGGTTGCGAGACCCGCTACAAGATATAGGAGCAGATGATGGCTCTGACTAATGATTTTCTACAAAGTAGCGTTATATTTTTAGCGGCTGCTGTGGTTGCGGTTCCTATCGCACAGCGCGCCGGTTTGGGTTCAGTACTCGGTTACCTATTAGCAGGTGTGGCAATTGGCCCATGGGGGCTGGGCTTAATCAGTGATGTAGAGGCGATTCTGCACTTCTCCGAATTCGGGGTGGTACTGCTGCTCTTCCTGATTGGTTTAGAGCTTAACCCGAAAAAACTGTGGCAGATGCGAGCCCCCATTCTCGGGTTGGGCGGCGCGCAAGTGCTGATCACCACTCTAATTATTACCGCCATCGCCTGTCTATTTGGATTAACCTGGCAAACCAGTCTCGTGATAGGTATGGGTTTGGCGCTGTCTTCGACTGCGATTGCCTTGCGTGTTATTGAAGAGCGAGAGCTCGGCGGCAAAGAAGCAGGGCAGTCGGGCTTTGCAGTACTGCTTTTCCAAGATATCGCTGTTATTCCAATGCTAGCAATGTTGCCTCTACTTGCGGGTAATACCGGCGGTAGCTGGGCTGACATGCTGTGGATGCTGGGTGGCGTGATTGGCCTACTGGTCGGTGGCCACTTCTTGTTGAGACCACTTTTCCGATACGTAGTGATGAGTGGTGTGCGTGAGTTATTCACCGTCGCGGCGCTGTTACTTGTGATTGGTATTGCTGTGATCATGCAACAGATTGGCTTATCGATGGCATTAGGTACCTTCCTTGCGGGCGTGCTTCTGGCTGAAAGTGAATACCGACACGAGCTTGAAATTGCGATTGACCCATTCAAAGGGTTACTGCTCGGCCTGTTCTTTATCTCGGTTGGCATGGCGGTAAATCTAGGTTTATTGGCAGAAAGCCCATTCGCAATACTAATAGCTGTAATGGCCCTCGTGGTGTTGAAAGGTTTAGTGCTGTACGCGCTAGCTCGTATCTTTGGAACACAGGCAAAAGCGCGTAGCCGAATGGCGATGATTCTTAGCCAAGGTGGTGAGTTTGCTTTCGTTATTTTTACCGCGGCGAGTGCGCAGGGCATCTTAAGTGGCGAACAGGTGTCGTTCTTACTGGTAGTAGTGAGCCTGTCTATGGTGACCACGCCACTAATGCTTAAGCTGCAAGATAAGTTCTTTGCTCGTCAACTGAACCAAATCAGCGAAAGTGCGATGTCTTCGGATGTGGTTGATCGCAGCCCTCGAGTGATCATTGCGGGCTTTGGTCGCTTCGGTCAGATCATCGGTCGCTTGATGTACGCTAATAAGATTCGTATTACCGTTCTTGAGAGTGATGCCAGCCAAATCCATATCCTTAGAAAGTTTGGCTACAAAGTCTTTTACGGAGACTCGACTCACCTAGAGCTATTACGCGCAGCCGGTGCTGATAAAGCAGAGGCGATTGTGTTGTGTACTGACTCCCCAGATGAAATCATGAAAACCGTCGATTTATGTAAGCAGCACTTCCCACGCTTAAAGATCTTGGCGCGTGCACGAAGCCGTGTTGAAGCGTATCAACTACTTAACCACGGTGTGAGTAACTATTCGCGTGAAACCTTCCTTGGAGCATTGGATTTAGGTCGTCAAACATTGACTGAACTTGGCATGCATCCATATAAAGCGAAGCGAGCAGAAGCACACTTTAGAAAGTTGGATAATGGTATGCTGAAAGAGTTGCTGCCTCAGCATAACGAAGATGCCGAGTTAGCCCAAAGAGCGAAAGAGGCTCGTAAAGAACTTGAAGAGATCTTTGGACACGAGATGGAAAACGATCACCAATCTCGAAACTATTGGCAGTAGCTTGAAGTGATAACTCATGCTTGAGCTTAGAAATAGAGCTTGGGCATAGAAATAACAGACTATAGAACTAACCTAATAATAAACGCGGTCTCTGCTTAACTTATCAATAAAGTGAGTGGGAAGAACCGCGAATCCAGAGCAGTAAAGGATATGAACGTGAAACAGAAAAAACGCTTTATCGCAGGGGCAAGCTGCCCAAGTTGCAACACTCAAGACACACTCCGTTGGTGGATTGAAAATAATATCGAGCTGGTGGAATGTGTCGATTGTGACTTCACAGAACAGCGTAAACCGAAAACTGTAGAGAAATCTGAACACGCGAATCAAGAAATGATCGGTATTTTTAAGCCAGAATGATTGAGTTTCGTTAATTGATCCCCATAATATCCCGGTACAGAATTTTTCCTAAGCTCAACTGTTCGAGCTTAGTCCAAACCTCCTTGGAGCTCTCATGAAAATTGAAAAGAACGTAGTAGTTAGTGTTGCATATCAAGTGAAACTTGAAGATGGCGTAGTAGTTGACCAATCAACTGCAGAAGCTCCACTAGATTACCTTCACGGTCACAACAACCTAATTACAGGTCTTGAAAAAGAGCTTGAAGGCAAAGTAGCTGGCGACAAGTTCTCTGCAACTGTTACTCCAGAAGACGCATACGGCGAACACAACGACGCACTAGTTCAACGTGTTCCTGCTGACGTATTCCAAGGTGTTGAGCAAATCGAAGTTGGCATGCGTTTCCTAGCGGATACTGACCAAGGTCCAATCCCAGTTGAAGTTACTGAAGTAGATGGCGACGAAGTTGTTGTTGATGGTAACCACATGCTAGCTGGCCAAACTCTAACGTTTGACGTTGAAGTTGTAGCGGTTCGTGAAGCGACTGAAGAAGAAGTTCAACACGGTCACGTACACCAAGAAGGCGGCTGTGGCGGTCACGACCACGATCATGACCACGAAGGCGGTTGCTGTGGTGGCGAAGGCCATGACCACGGTGAAGAGAAAAAAGACGGCTGCTGCGGCGGCGGTAGCTGTGGTTCTCACTAATACCGAATTAACGGTTTAGTTTAAGAATCTTGAAAGCCTCCCTTGTGGAGGCTTTTTGCGTTTAGGAGTCTCGCTTTTTGACCTCGCTTTTCTCTACCAAACTAAGTGTCCGCAAATCTAAGCATTCGTAAAAGTTTGGTTTTCGTTATCAGACATCGAACCATGGATGTGGTATTGATAGCACAACATTATAAGACGACGTCAGTGGAGAGTTTGTATGTCACAGCCTTTTTCAATTGCCATTCATGGTGGTGCAGGAACCATCTTGCGCGAGCAAATGAGCTATGAATTAAAAGCGGGTATTACCGAGGCTTTGGAAAAATCGGTTTTGGCTGGTTATCAAATATTGCAATCGGGTGGTGATGCTCTGGATGCGGTAGTGGCATCGGTTAAGGTGATGGAAGACAGCCCGCACTTTAATGCCGGTAGGGGCTCTGTTTTAACGCATGATGAATTTGTTGAGATGGACGCTTCTGTGATGCATGGCCGCGAAATGGATGCAGGTGCTATTGCAGGCGTTCGCCATATCAAAAACCCAATTGAGCTTGCACGTGATGTGATGCGGAAAAGCGACCATGTGTTGCTGATTGGTGAAGGTGCCGAGAAGTTTGCGTTTGAGCATGACTACACCTTTACCGAGCAAGACTACTTCTTTACTGAGCGCCGCTATGACCAACTTCAGTCGATGAAAGAGAAAGGCATCTTTGCTCTGTCTGAAGCGAAATATGATCAGCAGCAAGCTGAGAAATACCCTGACGATAAAAAGTACGGCACGGTTGGTGCGGTCGCATTAGACCAAGCGGGTAACTTAGCGGCAGCAACCAGTACCGGTGGCGTGACCAATAAGAAATACGGTCGTGTGGGTGACTCTCCGATCATTGGTGCAGGAACCATCGCTGAAAATGGCAATGTTGCCGTCTCAACAACCGGGATGGGTGAGTTCTTCCTACGTAAAATGGTCGCCAGTGATGTCGCAGCACGAATGCGTTATCTGAAAGAAGATGTGCACACCGCTTGTGAAACGATCATTCAAGGTGAATTGAAAACCATGGGTGGAGAAGGTGGCTTGATCGCTATCGATGGCCAAGGCGATATACATTTTGGTATGAACAGCTCAGGAATGTATCGTGCAAGCGTTGATACTCAAGGTCGTGTTGAAGTGAAGATTTATGCCGACGACTAAGTTGGTATCGGCTTAATTGGCTTTAGCTTATTCACTGAGATGAAATAAACAAAAGGGCGACAGATAAGTATCTGTCGCCCTCTTAGTTTTCTATGTCCCGTCCTGAAATGTGTTTACACATTGAGGACGAGAAACTAACGATATGCGTCGTTAGATTTAATTGGTTATTTTGAACCGCACTTAATAGTGTGGAGGTGGCGTCTCTTCTGATGCGTCAGCTAGATTAGAGCCATCCATATTTTTTACTTTGCCAACCACGAACTTCATCTGATCTTGCATTCTCGTGATTAACATTTGTTGTTGGCTAAGCGCTTCATTGAGTTCTTCAATGGTCTGTTCTTGGAAAGCTAGCTGACACTCTAGGTCATTTACGCGGCTTTCTAGTTGTTCAACTCGCTTTTCTGTCATCGTTCTTAATCCACATTCCAAGCTTGGGCAATGCCCGCAGAGGTGCCCGATATCACACGGTTCTTATCATCAAAGGCTGCATCATACACTACCGCACGAGGAGGGCGAGCATCTTTTAATGGCTCAGCATTGTGGCGAGAAATTCGCTTGCCATCCTGAGTATTCCACACACTCACTTGGCTGGATGGTGTGCCCGTCACCAACATACTGCCGTCATCAGAAAAACGCGCACTCGAGAAAATCAACTGTCGAGACCAGCTTTGCAATTGCGCTTGAGGTTCGCCCGTTTCAAGATCCCAAATCATCGCTTGATTGCCGCCATCAGAGGTAAAAGCCAGTTCACCATCGCGTTGTAGCGCGACTCGTACTACTCTTTGTTCATGCTCAAAGGTGCGCAACACCAAGCCCGACTCGGTATCCCACAGGTAGGCTTTATAGTCGTTGCCACCTGATAATGCGTAGCGACCATTGGAAGAAAGGGAAACAGAATTAACTTTTTCTCGGTGAGCAAGGAACTCCAGACGGCGTCCGGTGACTAAGTCCACATAGATCGCTTTGCCATTAGACAGGCCAAGCAATACTTTTTCACCATTGCTAGAGATATCGACATCGCGAATTAAGCCATCGGAGATAGACCAAAGCCCTTGTGCTTGAGTCCAAGAGAGGTCCCAAACGGCGAAGTTCATCTGGCTTGCGGTAATGGCAAAGCGGCCATTGTCCGAGATACGGATACGCGATACTTGGTTTTCTAATTGATCTTGTGGGCCGAGTTGAGCTAACTCTTTGTTTTCGGCAAGGTCCCAAAGCAATAGTTGTTTTTTCTGAGAGTAGAGCAGGGCGAAGCGTCCATCTCTGCTAAGGGCAAAGCTGGTGGCACCATTGGGTTCAATTTCCCAACGTTGCTCATCATCTTGGAAGAAAAAACATCCATTTAACAAGGCGATGACAATTGTACATAGCAATGAGTGGAAAAATATTCGCATCACATCTAATAATCCGGTTTGTGTCGAAAGACATATGACTAGTATATTGTTATAACTAACGTATTCACACCAATCTAATCATTAGATTTGTGCACAATAACCAATGGCTTGGCCATTAATTGGAGAATTCAATGAAATCAGTTTTAAAAGTATCACTGCTTGCCGCAACGGTTATGCTAGCAGTTGGTTGTCAGAAAGAAGAACCAAAGGCAGAAGCTCCACAGGTTGAAGAAGTTAAAGTTGAAGCAGTAAACTTTAAAACAGAAGACGACAAAGCGGCATACGCAATCGGCGTATCTTTCGCTAACTACCTAAGCACAAGCATTGATAAGCCAAGCGAGCTAGGTATTAACCTAGACAAAGATATGGTTCTTCAAGGTATCGAAGACGTATTCGCAGAGAAAACTGCACTGAACGAAGAAGAAACTCGCGCAGCTCTTGAAGCTCTAGACAAGCGTGTTGCTGAAACTATGCAAGCACAAGCGGCAGAGAAATCAGCTGAAACTAAGAAAGCAGGTGATGACTTCCGCGCTGAGTTCGCAAAGACTGAAGGCGTAGAGCAAACTGAATCTGGCCTACTTTACCAAGTAATGACAGCTGGCGAAGGCGCTTCTCCAAAAGACACTGATACTGTTCAAGTTCACTACAAAGGTACGCTAACAGACGGTACTCAGTTCGACAGCTCTTACGATCGTGGTGAACCAGCAACATTCCCACTTAACCGCGTAATCCCAGGCTGGACTGAAGGCGTACAACTGATGCAAGTTGGTTCTAAGTACAAGTTCGTTATCCCGCCAGAGCTAGCATACGGTGAGCAAGACACACCGACTATCCCTGCTAACTCAACGCTAGTATTCGAAGTAGAACTACTAAACATCGATAACGCTGAAGCAGCTCCTGCACAGTAATATCGGTTAAAAGCCTCGTACTAAAATACGTTGATTGAATAAAAAGCCTAACTTTGAGTTAGGCTTTTTTTATGATTTGAAGATGAGTATTTGATTTTTAAACTTGTTCTAAATCACTAGTTGCAATGTTAGCTAGGTGTGCAATTAAAATTTTCTGATAAACTTACATAAATTTGTTGATTTTTCACACGAAGGTAAGGAATAAGTGACTACTACAGAAACAGTCAATGCAGATGTGTTACTTGAAATGGAATCAGTCCACGTTATGCCATTCAGTGAACACGATAAAATCATTCTAAGATCTTATGAGGCCGTTGTTGACGGTATTGCGAGCCTTATTGGTCCGTTTTGTGAAATCGTTTTGCACTCTTTAGAAGACCTCAATACTTCTGCGATTAAAATTGCCAACGGCGAAAATACAGGTCGTCAGGTTGGCTCGCCGATTACCGATCTTGCATTGAAGATGCTAAAAGATATTGAAGGTTCTAAGCGTAACTTCTCACGTTCATACTTCACTCGCGCTAAAGGCGGAGTGTTGATGAAGTCGATCACGGTTGCTATCCGCAACGGTGAAGACCGAGTGATTGGCCTACTGTGTATTAACGTGAATCTAGACGCGCCATTCTCACAAGTGCTGCAATCGTTCATGCCTACACAAGACGCAGACGAAACCGCATCATCGGTTAACTTCGCTAGTGACGTTGAAGAACTTGTCGACCAAACGGTTGAACGCACCATTGAAGAAATTAACGCTGACAAATCGGTATCGAACAATACTAAGAACCGTCAGATCGTGATGGAGCTGTACGACAAAGGTATTTTCGATATTAAAGACGCGATCAACCGCGTTGCTGAGCGACTGAACATCTCTAAGCACACCGTGTACCTATACATCCGCCAACGTAAAACAGAGGATGAAGAGGGTTGCTAAGCTATACACTCCTAGTGAATGGGCCAGTCTATGGCTCACAGTCAGCAAGAAGTGCCTACCAGTTTGCCGTGGCTCTGATTAAACAGGGCCACAAACTTCACAGTGTGTTCTTCTATCAAGATGGCGTCAGTAACGGCTCAGACCTTACCGTACCGGCTAACGATGAATTTGATTTAGCTTCTGCTTGGCAAAAGCTGGCTGATGAACACGATGTTAGCCTTGAAACCTGTGTGGCAGCTGCGCTAAGACGCGGAGTGATTAGCTCTGAAGAAGCAGAGCAACATCAACTAAGTGCCTCTAACCTAGCCACTGGATTTACTCAAGCCGGATTAGGAAGCTTATCGGAAGCGCTACTAACGCAAGATAGGGTTGTGCAGTTTTGAGAAAGTTAGCCTTTATATTTAACAGTTTCCCTCATACGACCGCTGCGGGTAGAGAAGGGTTAGACGCCCTGCTTGCTGCGTCCGCATATAGTGAAGACATTGCCGTGTTCTTTGTTGGTGATGGCGTGACACAGCTTCTCAAAGCGCAGCAGCCCGACGAAATACTATCGCGTGACTACATCTCCGCATTCAAACTTATGGACCTGTACGACATCGAACAGGTGTATGTGTGTCAGCGTAGTCTGAGTCAGTTTGGTCTTTCAGCAGACAACCTGCTAATCGATGTGACCACCGTTGAAGCCGACGAGTTAACGCAGAAGTTAGCTCAGTGCCAACAGATCCTGACTTTCTAGGGGACGCTATGCTTCATATCGTAAAATCAGTCGACAAGCTTAAACTTGCATTGACCTATTCTCAGCCACAGGACCAGTTCCTTTTGGTGGAAGATGCAGTGTATGTTTGCCTTCCTAATCATGAGTTATTCACTCAAATCTGCGCAGTAGAGCAGGTGTCGGTGTTAAAACCAGATCTCGATAGCCGAGGTTTACAACTACTTGTCTCAAGTACCATTGATCAAGTTGACTTCGATGGCTTCGTTAAACTGACGGTTTTGAAAGACAAATCAGTGACTTGGTAAGCGTGTTTTATCAGTTTGGTTAAAATTAGACCATCCTGAGCTCTAGACGGCTAAAAAAGATCTGTATATTTCTTGACACACCTCCCACTGCTGAATAGAATTTTGCGTCCCTAATTACGACTTGTGATTAGGGATAGATTTTTCACAAAGCTTACTTTCAAGTAAATTTCAGGAGCTAGTTAATGGCAACTATTAACCAGTTGGTTCGCAAACCTCGTGTAAAGCAAGTTGTTAAAAGCAACGTGCCTGCACTAGAAGCGTGCCCACAAAAACGTGGTGTATGTACTCGTGTTTACACTACTACACCTAAAAAACCTAACTCGGCACTACGTAAAGTATGTCGTGTACGTCTAACTAACGGTTTCGAAGTAACTTCGTACATCGGCGGTGAAGGCCACAACCTACAAGAGCACAGTGTTGTACTAATCCGTGGCGGTCGTGTAAAAGACCTTCCGGGTGTTCGTTACCACACTGTTCGCGGCGCACTTGACTGTGCTGGCGTTAACGACCGTAAACAAGGTCGTTCTAAGTACGGTGTGAAACGTCCTAAGTCTTAATTGATTCTCTTTTTTAAAAAGAAATCGTTAAGTAAGGCCAAACACTATTTTATTTATTATTCTGAAAAGTTTTGGAAAAAACCTGAAGAAGACAACGGAGAATATCCATGCCACGTCGTCGCGTAATAGGTCAGCGTAAGATCCTTCCAGATCCTAAGTTCAAATCTGAATTGCTGGCAAAATTCGTTAACATCCTTATGGTTGACGGAAAGAAATCTACTGCAGAAAAAATCGTTTACACTGCACTAGATTCAATGGCTGAGAAGTCTGGTAAAGACCACTTAGCTGTATTTGAAGAAGCTCTTGAAAATGTTCGCCCAGCGGTAGAAGTTAAATCTCGCCGTGTAGGTGGTTCAACTTACCAAGTACCTGTAGAAGTTCGTCCGGTTCGCCGTAACGCTCTTGCTATGCGTTGGGTAGTTGAAGCTGCGCGTAAGCGTGGTGAAAAATCTATGGCTCAACGCCTAGCTGCTGAAATGCTAGACGCGTCTGAGAACAAAGGTACTGCGGTTAAGAAACGTGAAGACGTTCACCGCATGGCTGACGCAAACAAAGCGTTCGCACATTACCGTTGGTAATACCTTTTTAGTGCTGCAAGGTTCCTTGCAGCACTTCTTTAGTTCCTATGCTTATGCTAGGAACTATTGCTATTTCTAGGGCAAGCAATTTTTAGCGAAGCATCGCTTTTAACGCCTAATCTAGACATAGCAATAGTCCCTAAGTCTCTAATAAGAGGATTCAACCGTGGCTCGTAAAACTCCTATAGAGCAATACCGTAATATCGGTATCGTTGCTCACGTAGATGCAGGTAAAACAACCACAAGTGAACGTATTCTGTTCTATACCGGTCTTTCTCACAAAATCGGCGAAGTTCACGATGGTGCAGCAACCATGGACTGGATGGAGCAAGAGCAAGAGCGCGGTATTACGATCACTTCAGCAGCAACCACTACGTTTTGGCGTGGTATGGAAGCTCAGTTCTCGGACCACCGTATTAACATCATCGACACTCCTGGACACGTTGACTTCACAATCGAAGTAGAACGTTCTCTGCGTGTGCTTGATGGTGCAGTTGTTGTGTTCTGTGGCTCATCTGGTGTTGAACCTCAGTCAGAGACAGTATGGCGTCAAGCTGATAAGTACCAAGTTCCACGTATGGTTTTCGTTAATAAAATGGACCGTACCGGCGCTGACTTCTTGCGCGTAGTTGAACAGATCAAGGACCGCTTAGGCGCAACTCCTGTTCCAATTCAACTGAACATTGGTGCTGAAGAAAACTTCCAAGGCGTTGTCGATCTTATCAAGATGAAGGCAATTAACTGGAATGAAGCTGACCAAGGCATGACTTTCACATACGAAGATATTCCTGCAGACATGCAAGAAATGGCTGAAGAATATCGTACAGAACTTGTTGAAGCTGCTGCAGAAGCAAATGAAGAGCTGATGGATAAGTACCTTGAAGAAGGTGAACTAACAGAAGCTGAAATCAAACAAGGTCTTCGTACTCGTACCCTTAATAATGAAATCGTACTTGCTACTTGTGGTAGTGCATTCAAAAACAAAGGTGTACAAGCTGTTCTAGATGCAGTTGTTGATTTCCTTCCTTCTCCAGTCGATGTACCTGCAATTAAAGGTATCGATGAAGATGAGAACGAAGCAGAGCGTCACGCAGACGACAAAGAACCGTTCTCAGCGCTAGCATTTAAGATTGCAACAGACCCATTCGTTGGTACTTTAACTTTCATCCGTGTTTACTCTGGTGTTGTTGAAAGCGGTAAAACAGCTTATAACTCTGTGAAGAAACAACGTGAACGCTTAGGTCGCATTGTTCAAATGCACTCAAACAAGCGAGAAGAAGTAAAAGAAGTACGAGCAGGTGACATCGCAGCCATCATTGGCCTGAAAGATGTGACTACTGGTGAAACCCTTTGTGACCAGAACCATAAGATTGTTCTTGAGCGCATGGAGTTCCCAGACCCAGTTATTCAGATCGTTGTAGAGCCAAGCTCTCAAGCTGATCAAGACAAAATGACTATCGCTCTAGGTAAACTAGCAGCGGAAGACCCATCGTTCCGCGTTGATATGGATGCGGAAACTGGCCAGACTCTGATTTCTGGTATGGGTGAACTACACTTAGATATCATCGTTGACCGTATGAAGCGCGAATTTAGCGTGAACTGCAACGTTGGTAACCCGCAAGTGGCTTACCGTGAGACTATTCGTGGTACAGCGAAAGCGGAAGGTAAATTTATCCGTGAACATGGTGGTAAAGGTCAGTACGGTCACGTATGGCTGAAACTAGAACCATCAGAAGCTGGCGAAGGCTTTGTCTTTGTGGATGAAATTGCCAATGGTATCGTACCGAAAGAGTTTATCGCTTCAGTTGCTAAAGGCGTTGAAGAGCAGATGAACAATGGTGTGCTTGCTGGCTATCCAGTTTTGGATATCAAAGCTACACTATATGATGGTTCTTACCATGAAACAGATTCAAGTGAGATGGCGTTTACAATCGCTGCCTCTATGGCTTTCAGAACGGGTGCACTTGAAGCGCAACCGGTTCTGCTTGAGCCTATGATGAAAGTTGAAGTAACTACTCCAGAAGACTGGATGGGTGACGTTGTTGGCGATATTAACCGTCGTCGCGGCATCATCGAAGGTATGGACGAGGGGACAGCTGGCCTGAAGATAATTCGTGCACAAGTTCCGTTGTCTGTCATGTTCGGTTACGCAACTGATTTACGTTCTGCGACACAAGGTCGTGCTTCTTACTCTATGGAGTTTAGTGAGTACGCTGAAGTGCCTAACAATGTTGCAAAAGCAATCATTGCAGAGCGTGGTTAAACAAAAGGAAGGCATTTTTTTTCATTTTTTGAAAGAACAATGCGTCCAAATATTGCGCTAACGAGAGTTGGCGCATAAAATAGCAATTTCTGGCGCGTCTCGCTCAATAATGAACGTGGCGAATCATAACTAGGAAGGAACACGATTGTGTCTAAAGAAAAATTTGAACGTACGAAACCGCACGTAAACGTTGGTACTATCGGCCACGTTGACCACGGTAAAACAACTCTAACTGCTGCTATCTGTACTACTCTTGCAAAAGTATACGGTGGTGTTGCTAAAGATTTCGCATCTATCGATAACGCTCCAGAAGAGCGTGAGCGCGGTATCACAATCGCAACTTCTCACGTTGAGTACGACACTCCAGCACGTCACTACGCACACGTAGACTGTCCAGGACACGCGGATTATGTTAAAAACATGATCACTGGTGCTGCACAAATGGACGGCGGTATCCTAGTTGTTGCTGCGACTGACGGCCCTATGCCTCAAACTCGTGAGCACATCCTACTTGGTCGTCAAGTTGGTATCCCTTACATCATCGTATTCATGAACAAATGTGACATGGTAGATGACGAAGAGCTACTTGAGCTAGTTGAGATGGAAGTTCGTGAACTTCTTTCTGAATACGACTTCCCAGGTGATGACCTACCAGTTATCCAAGGTTCTGCACTTGGCGCACTAAACGGCGAGAAGCAGTGGGAAGACAAGATCGTTGAGCTTGCAGAAGCACTAGATTCTTACATTCCTGAGCCAGAGCGTGCAGTTGACCAACCGTTCCTACTACCAATTGAAGATGTATTCTCAATTCAAGGTCGTGGTACTGTTGTAACTGGTCGTATCGAGCGCGGTATCCTACGTGTAGGTGACGAAGTAGAAATCGTTGGTATCAAAGAGACTACTCTTACTACTTGTACTGGTGTTGAAATGTTCCGTAAACTGCTTGACGAAGGTCGTGCAGGTGAGAACGTTGGTGCACTTCTACGTGGTACTAAGCGTGATGACGTTGAACGTGGTCAAGTACTTTCTGCGAAAGGTTCTATCAACCCACACACTAAGTTTGAGTCTGAAGTATACGTACTTTCTAAAGACGAAGGCGGCCGTCACACTCCTTTCTTCAAAGGTTACCGTCCACAGTTCTACTTCCGTACAACTGACGTAACAGGCGACATCACTCTACCAGAAGGCGTAGAAATGGTAATGCCAGGTGACAACGTTCAAATGACTGTTGAGCTAATCGCTCCAATCGCAATGGACGAAGGTCTACGTTTCGCAATCCGCGAAGGTGGCCGTACAGTTGGTGCTGGTGTTGTAGCTAAAATCTT
>NZ_JBFRPK010000032.1:0-66592 GCF_041471965.1 Vibrio sp. 10N.261.51.A3 | reverse complement strand
CTTTATCTGTGTAGTGAACTTTATTGGTTTCAGTGCGAGATTTTCTATGAACTCATTCCTCGCTCTAGGGAGTGACGCCTTGACCTCAAAGTCTCTCTAGTAACGTTTATAACCCCACGTCGTCATCCTCGGGCGTGAGGAACGATTGAAGCGGGGATCTCTTGCCGCTTGCTGATTAACTTCAGTTTAATCTATTGCATCAGGTAACTTCTTTAATAAAGCCATACATCGACATGTTGTTCGGGACTCCCTATGAACTCATTCCTCGCTCTAGGGAGTGACGCCATGACCTCCAAGCTTCTCTAGCAACGTTTATAGTCCCACGTCGTCATCCTCGGGTATGAGGAACGAATGAACCGGGGATCTCTTTCCCAAACGATAGTGTGACGATATTTACAGCAATTGCTTAGCCACCGCTGCTATTTATCAAGCTATTACTAAAAACTATTGATCGTTCATTTCACTTTATGTTACTTTCCCGCGCAATCTCGGAATGAAAATGTTCAAGAAGAGCAACGATTGCTTCTGGGGGATACGCGTAGTGACCATTCTTGCTGATTGGGACATTACGTAGGGTAGGTATTGGCTAGTCCTTTAGCTGATAGACGGGATACTTATGGCGCAGTTCGTCATGTTAATGGGAAACCCAACATTGAACACACTAATTACAACATTGCTAATCAGCTCTGCATTTCCAAAGGGACCAGCTCCTCATAGCTGCCCGATCCTGCAAAAATGTCCAATTCTTCAAAACAGTAGCATTACTGAACCTTGAGCTCACGCTAACAATTTATCGCTGTCTTAAGACGGCTTAATTTCGTATTCGTCATTTGACTTATGCGAGCGTACAGCTATATCTCATTTCTAGACAATACGTGTACTTCACTATGAACTCTCTCCAAATTTAACGAGAGTTGGTGGGTAATTGCGTCTGATGGAGGTGAGTATGAACACATTCAAGGGGACTTTTATGACTACCGCCTTTGAAGTCGATATCAATACTATCGCAAATTCATTTTCAACTATGGTTCCTATCTTAGAGGGAACGTACGACCTAACACCTGACGCTATTTTGCTAGAGCAAGAACAGCATGAGTCGGATGTTCGCTCTTACCCAAGACGCCTGCCTATTGCTATTAAACGAGCATGTGGCGCTTTAGTTGAAGATACTCGTGGCCAACTCTTTCTCGATTGCTTAGCCGGTGCAGGTACACTTTCTCTGGGTTACAACCACCCTGAGATTAACCAAGCACTTAAAGACCAACTCGATTCTGGTTTGCCATACCAAACACTTGATATCACGACTCAAGCAAAAGAGACGTTTATCAAGCGAGTTAAAGCTTTTCTTCCTCAAGACTTTTCAAATAACTCGGTTCTTCAATTCTGTGGCCCATCTGGCGCTGACGCTGTGGAAGCGGCGATCAAGCTCGCCAAGCAAACCACAGGTCGCAACACCATGTTTGCTTTCCGTGGTGCTTACCATGGTATGACGAACGGCACCATGGGTATGATGGGTAACCTCGGCACTAAAGAGCGTCGTAGCGGCTTGATGTCTGATGTGCACTTCATGCCTTTCCCATACAACCTACGCTGCCCGTTTGGTATTGGTGGTGAAGCGGGTGCTAACGCGAGCATTCGTTACATCGAACGTATGTTGAATGATGACGAGTCTGGCATCATGAAACCGGCGGCGATGATCGTTGAGCCTGTGCAAGGTGAGGGCGGTGTGATTCCTGCTCCAGCATCTTGGTTACAAGGCCTACGTCGCATCTGTGATGAGCACGGCATCCTACTGATTTTTGATGAGATTCAGTGTGGTGTGGGCAAAACTGGCCATCGATTTGCGTTTGAAGAGTCTGGTGTTAATCCAGATATCTTATGTTTATCTAAAGCGATTGGTGGCGGACTGCCTATGTCGCTGCTTGTGTTCGATAAGAGCATTGATACATGGAAAGCGGGTGAGCACACCGGTACATTCCGTGGTAACCAATTAGCAATGGTCTCTGGCGCTAAGGCGTTGGAGATCATCGAACGAGATGGCTTAGTTGAGCACGCGAACATCGCAGGCCAATATTTACTTCACGGGCTTGAGAAGATTCAATCACGCGTTAGCTGTATTGCTGAAGTTCGTGGTAAAGGCCTGATGCTCGGTGCTGAGATCAAACAACCAAATGGTGAGCTTAACAAGTTTGGCGAACCACAATCAGACGGCGAACTAACCCTAGCGATTCAACGAGCAGCGTTAGAGCGTGGCTTGATGGTTGAAAAGGGTGGTCGTGATGGCTCGGTAATTCGTTTCCTTCCGCCAATGATTATCTCTTTTGAGCAGATTGACTTTGCACTCCGCGTAATGGAAGAAGCGATCATCGCAGCTGGTGGTGGCTTACAACAAGACCCAGCTTCAAGCGAACAAGCAAACCAAGAATGGAACAAGCATTTCATCCATACAGGTTTAGGCGGTAGCGACGAATTTGCTAACGTGATGAACCAAACCACTCAAGCGATGAAAGCGGTTTTTGAACAGGTTGAAACCCCTTATTCGGGTTTAGATCCAAAAGTGCTAGAAGCAGCTATCAATGCTGTCGACCTTGATAACAATCAACACGCTTTGGTTGATGTTGTAGATAGTACTGCAGACCTTGTCGCTGCAAACTCCATCTTCGTGCAACACCCAGATTGCATTGCACACCTTCACACTCCTCCTCTTATGGCTTCGGTAGCAGCGGAATCGATTATCGCGGCATTGAATCAATCAATGGATTCATGGGACCAAGCATCGGCTGCGACTTATGTTGAGCAGCGCGTCGTGGATTGGATGTGTGACAAATACCAACTTGGCGCACAAGCTGACGGTGTTTTCACTAGCGGTGGCACGCAAAGTAACCTAATGGGTTTATTGCTTGCGAGAGACTGGGTTGCGGATAAGCACAATGGTCACTCAATCCAAAAGCTTGGCTTACCAGAATACGCGAGCAAGCTGCGTATCTTATGTTCAAAGAAATCTCACTTCACGGTTCAAAAGTCAGCCTCTCTACTAGGGCTAGGCGAAGCGGCAGTGTGCTGTGTTGACACCAATGCAAACGGCACTATCAAGCCTGATTTGTTAGATGCAGAAGTGAAAGCGCTTAAAGCACAAGGGTTGATTCCTTTTGCTGTTGTCGGTACGGCGGGTACAACCGATCACGGTGCTATCGACGACCTTGATGCGATTGCAGACCTCGCAAGCCAACAAGGCCTTTGGTTCCATGTCGACAGTGCTTACGGTGGCGCGCTTATCTTGAGTAGCCACAAGGCTCGCTTACAAGGCATCGAAAAAGCGGACTCTGTGAGTGTCGATTTCCACAAATTGTTCTATCAAACAATCAGCTGCGGCGCGGTATTGTTGAAAGACAAAGCGAACTTTAAGTACCTTCTACATCACGCAGATTACCTAAACCGCGAACACGATGAACTGCCAAATCTAGTCGATAAGTCTATTGCGACCACCAAGCGTTTCGATGCATTGAAAGTCTTCATGACGATGCAAAGCGTTGGACCAAAGCAGTTGGGTGATATGTACGACCATCTTCTTGAGCAAACGCTAGAAGTGGCAGACCTGATTCAAAACCAAGCTGACTTAGAGCTACTCGCAGAGCCGTCACTATCAACAGTGCTGTTCCGATCTAAGCCGTCAGCAAACGGCGAGCTAGATTTAGACAAATTGAATCAAACGCTAAGACTGGAAGCGCTGACTCGTGGTGTTGCAGTACTCGGTGAAACGGTCGTGGATGGTAAGAGTGCGCTTAAATTCACTATCTTGAATCCGTGCCTAAAGACATCAGATTTCAAATCTCTAATTAACAAAATTCAAACTCTAGCCACTGAGCTAGCAGAACAACAAGGGTAATTAATACTATGGCTATTCTACAAATTGGTGCAGGCGGCGTTGGTTGGGTTGTTGCACACAAAGCAGCACAAAATAACGAAGTACTGGGTGATATCACAATCGCTTCTCGCACAATCGCGAAGTGTGAAAAAATCATCGAATCTATCAAGGGCAAAAACAACCTTAAAGATTCAACTAAGAAACTAGAAGCACGTTCAGTAGACGCTGATGATGTTGATGCGCTTGTTGCTTTGATTAAAGAAGTTCAGCCGGATCTAGTGATCAACGCTGGTCCTCCTTGGGTAAACATGGCAATCATGGAAGCATGTTACCAATCTAAAGTTTCTTATTTAGATACATCGGTAGCGGTTGACCTATGTTCTGAAGGCCAACAAGTACCACAAGCTTACGATTGGCAGTGGGGCTACCGTGAGAAGTTCGCTGAAGCAGGCATCACAGGTATTCTTGGTGCTGGTTTCGATCCAGGTGTGGTATCAATCTTTGCTGCATACGCGGTTAAGCACTTGTTCGATGAGATTGACTCAATTGATGTAATGGATGTGAATGCTGGTGACCACGGCAAGAAGTTTGCGACAAACTTTGACCCAGAAACCAACATGCTTGAGATCCAAGGCGATTCTTTCTACTGGGAAAATGAAGAGTGGAAACAAGTACCTTGTCACTCTCGTATGCTTGAGTTTGAATTCCCGAACTGTGGTTCTCACAAAGTTTACTCAATGGCGCACGATGAAGTTCGTTCAATGAAAGAGTTCATCCCAGCTAAGCGTATCGAATTTTGGATGGGCTTTGGTGATGCATACTTGAACTACTTCAACTGCATGCGTGATATCGGTCTTCTTAGCCCAGATCCGCTAACACTGCACGATGGTACTGTGGTTCAGCCTCTGCATGTTCTTAAAGCACTACTACCGGATCCAACATCTCTAGCTCCGGGTTACACTGGTTTAACGTGTATCGGTACTTGGGTTCAAGGTAAGAAAGATGGTAAAGAGCGTAGCGTATTCATCTACAATAACGCAGACCACGAAGTGGCTTACGAAGACGTAGAGCACCAAGCGATCTCTTACACAACTGGTGTTCCAGCGATTACCGCTGCACTTCAGTTCTTCCGTGGCGAATGGGCTGATAAAGGCGTGTTCAACATGGAACAGCTAAATCCAGATCCGTTCCTAGCAACTATGCCGGAAATTGGTCTAGATTGGCATGTTCAAGAGCTTGAAGCAGGCCAAGGTCTTCCAGTGATTCATGAGCTGAAAAAATAAGAACTGATTTCTTGTTTTGATTGCTAATTAAAGGGGACATGGATTGTTCCCTTTTCGATGATGATAGCCTTGAAGCTTTGGTATCATTTATTTTGATTTTGTAACTCACTGCGCTCGGACAGGACAAAATCAAAATAAATCACACCAAAATTGTTAATTTACCTTTCCATCTATAGATGCTGCTTGAGTGTTTACAAAAATGACGTTTAAGAAAGAAGAACTAAAAACCCCATATTTCATGATCAACGAAGACAAGTTGATTGCGAACTTAGAAAAAGCCAAGCAACTGAAAGAGATTTCAGGTGTGAAATTGGTACTTGCGCTTAAGTGCTTCTCGACTTGGGGCGTGTTTGACATCATCAAACCGTACCTAGACGGTACTACTAGTTCTGGCCCTTATGAAGTGAAATTAGGTCACGAAACTTTTGGCGGTGAAACTCATGCTTACAGTGTGGGCTACAGTGAAGATGACGTGAGAGAGGTTGCTGACATCTGCGACAAGATGATCTTCAACTCTCAAAGCCAACTTGCTGCTTACCGTCATATTGTTGAAGGTAAAGCTTCACTGGGTTTACGTTTAAATCCGGGCGTGAGCTACGCAGGGCAATACTTGGCGAATCCAGCACGTCAATTCTCGCGTTTGGGCGTGCAAGCTGACCACATCAAACCAGAAATTTTCGATGAGATTAATGGTGTGATGTTCCACATGAACTGTGAGAACAAAGACGTCGATGCGTTTATCGGCCTGCTTGATTCAATCTCAGAACAGTTTGGTGAGCACTTAGATAAGTTGGACTGGGTGAGCATGGGCGGAGGTGTGTTCTTCACATGGCCTGGCTATGACATCGAAAAACTCGGTCTTGCGCTGAAAGCCTTCTCTGAAAAGCACGGTGTGCAGATGTATCTTGAGCCGGGTGAAGCGATCATCACTAAAACAACCGACCTAGTTGTGACAGTGGTCGATATTGTTGAGAACGTGAAGAAAACAGCGATTGTGGATTCAGCGACTGAGGCGCACCGCCTTGATACGCTTATCTACAATGAGCCCGCATCAGTATTGGAAGCATCAGAAACAGGCAGCCATGACTACGTGATTGGTTCGTGTTCATGTCTTGCGGGCGATCAGTTCTGCGAAGCGAGCTTTGATGAGCCACTTAAGATTGGTCAAAAGCTGCATCTGTTAGACAGCGCGGGTTACACAATGGTGAAATTGAACTGGTTCAATGGCCTTAAAATGCCTTCAATCTACTGTGAACGTAGCAGTGGTGAAGTTCAGAAGCTAAATGAATTCGGCTATGAAGACTTCAAACGCTCATTATCACAATGGTCAGTTCAGTAACTGAATCACAAGTTCAGAGCAATACAAAGAGCAGCTAATGAGCTGCTCTTTTTTGTTCTTTAATTTTGTTTATTTAGCTTTCAATCATCACACGAGTATCTTCACTGAGCGTTTCGAGTTCATTAACTACGTCGTCGATCTGTACTTCGATTGGCAGCTTAACGGCGATTTTTGATGTGAATAGACTTGAGCTAACACCGCCGCCACCAGCGATAAAGACGCGGTGACAATCCATATCGAGAATACTGATTCCTTGTCTATCCAATACATGAGTCACTTCGTTGACGATACCTGCTCGGTCGTTAGAGTCGAGTCTCAAGTGATGGACCGTGTCTTGAACATTGTGTGTATGATCGGAATCGACAAACTGCACGATGAGATCTGGATTGGCGCTGAACGCTTCTTTTACAATCGATTCGTTGATGGCTGGAAGTTGAACCTTTAGTACGCCTGCGACTTGGTCTTCAATAAAGTTCACTTTACTGATGAGCCATTTGCCGTCGTTTTCGTGAGTAACCGCAGCAAGCTGTTTGATTGTTGCTGGTGATGCTTTTCCGATAAAGTTTACGATAAATGTACTGTTCATATCAGCCCCCAAGGTTTCAATTATTCTTTGCTAATTAAATGTTTGATATCACGCGATAAAGTTCTTTAATTTCAGTGTAGGAGGTTACATCGAACAATGTTTGACCTAGGTCAATTTTTGAAACTAAGCTTCGATGCAAAAAAAGAGAATGAAGAGTAGGGCACAAAAAAAGCGGCTAGAGAGCCGCTTTTTAGAAGAGTTGTCACTGTGATTGATGATTCAGCAACTTATATTCAATAACTTATATTGAGTAGTACTAGAGACGAATTAGAACGTTACTTTGAAGTTCATACCAACAAACTGAGAGTCGTATGGTGCGCCAGCATCGTAAGCAAAACGTGCAGCGTCTTGGTTATCCCACCAAGGGTTAGTATTCAGGTTAACTTCTGCATCACCGCCCCATGCGTCACTTACCCAGTAGTGAATGTGTCCAACAGGGTTAAGGAAGAATAGCGACACATCACCCATGGTTTGAGAGCCCATCACTTCGCCACCTGAAGCAATGATATCCTGCTCTGCTTCTAGCATCATTTCACCGACAACCGCACCGAAGAAAGGTGTGATGAAGAGATCTTGCCATGAAGGTACTTCTGCAAACGCTTCTACGCCGTATTCCCAGAAGAACGTCGACATAGTCCAAGAGTATAAGAATGACTCAAACTCGTCGTAACCTGCGTGTCGAGCTGCGGTGTAGTAAACACCACCGAAATATGGGTGCATTACGTAGTTTAGGAAGTGTTCGTCACGGTCCCATGTTGGACCAGCAGAAACGTTATCTTTCCACTTTTTACCTAATGAGCTGATATCACGTTGGTCATCATCCCACTTAGTAATACTTTCAGGGAGCAGAGTCATTAGACCCACTGTCGCGACACTCAAGCCAAGAATGGTGTAGGTTTGACCCATTAGGTAATCCCAATCTTTCTCCTGACTCACCAACATGTGTTTTGGTTGTTGGATTGAGAAGTCGTACTCATCACTCGATTCGCTCAGTGCGTAATTGGTACTAGGCTTGTAGGTGTACAAGTTGTCATTAAAACAGTAATCTTGAGCACATTCATCCGAGTAAGAAAGGTTGATTGGCTGGTCGAAGTCGTATTGGCTTGCAACCGAGTTAACTGACATTAGCATTGAAAATGCGGCAGTAACCTTTGCTAGTAACGGTGATTTGGCCACAAGGGTCTCCATGAGAAAGTTTGGAATTGATCAGGATCACAATTATCTATTAAATGCCTGATTTAGGGAACTAATAATTTATAGCTTTTCCTAAGAAAACCTTAGGTTTAACATTATTAATATTAGTGAAAAGGCGAATTGCTCCAAATTCAACCATAGACCAGTTTGTAAATAATGCAGTGTCTTTTTATGACAACAAGGGATAGAAATATGACGAAAATCGCAATGTTAAGCACAGGTGAAGAAGTTCTTCATGGAGACATTGTAGATACAAACGCAGCTTGGATGTCTGCTGAGTTTTATCAGCATGGTTTTGCGCTTGCTAAGCGCTCAACTGTGGGTGATCAAATGAATGCTCTTGTTGAAGAATTGCTGATGCTGAGCTTTAACTATGATGTGGTTATCGTTAATGGTGGTTTAGGCCCGACAACCGATGATATGAGTGCTGCCGCCGCTGCAGCTGCTTCCGAGCAGAAACTCGTCATGTTCCCTGAATGGCTTGCTCGTATGGAAGAGATGTTCTCTGGACGTGGCATGCCAATGCCAGACAGCAACCTTAAACAAGCTTTGTTACCTGCGAGTTCAGAGATTGTCGATAACCCTGTGGGGACGGCTTGTGGCTTCAAACTGAAAATTAGCGATGCGACTTTCTATTTCACGCCGGGTGTACCAAGTGAATTCAAGCGCATGGTGACGTTTGAGATTCTTCCTGACTTGTCGTGTACCTACCCTCAAGTGGTTGCCTCTGAATGCAGTCGACTGTTTACGTTTGGTTTGTCTGAGTCCGGTATCTCTGATGTTTTGGATCAACTAAAGCTGCCAGAAGGTTATGAACTTGGTTATCGCTCTTATCTGCCGTTCATTGAGGTCAAACTGTTTGGTCCTAAGGCAGACTTAGAAACTCGCGTTAAGCTTCTGCAGATGGTTTACAAGCTGCTAGAGAGTAATGTCGTTAGTGTTGATGAGCCGATGATTGACCATATTGGACACATCATGGCGGAAAAAAAGAAGACGTTATCTGTGTCTGAAGTGTCGACCAAAGGTTCACTGTCAGCGTGGCTGCAATTGAATGAGCAGATAGAAGATTGCTTCGGACACTCATGGGTGATGGCTGAGCCAAAAGAGAGCGAACTTGAAAAGAGCGATCCATTAGCCGCGACCTTTGCGCTGGCTGGAGCAACAAGAGATAAGTGTGGAACTGAATTGGCTTTGGTGACTGGTAAGCTGGAAGGCAACACATTCAGCGTTGCATTGTCGACTGAAGCAGGCGAGTGGGGGCAGGTACTTGAGTTTTATCGTCAGTACTCGCGTGAAGACCAACGCAACGTGATTAAGACCGTTGCCGCCGATATGCTGAGAAGGCATTTAGATAACAAACCGATGTTTGGTACTTATTCTTCGGTTAAGCGATTAAAAGACATGTTTATTCCAGCGGCTATCATTAAGTAGCTATGTAAGCTAACGATGTAAGCGAACTCGCTAAGTCTGTATTAAAAACGCTAGAAAAAACGAAATAAAAAGGCCCAACATCTAAATAGGTGTTGGGCCTTTTGTTTATCTAGCCTTCTAGATAACCAAACAAGCAGCGATGTTTACACGCAACTCATGTCTGTAATAACTCGATTACAAACCGCTTGTCATATGTAGGCTGTAGAACAAACCACGGCCGATTAACTCTGAAGCCAAGAACAATACTAGTGCTAAGCCAAGGTTAACTGGGTTCACTTTTGCTTTGTTCAGCATAGGTAGAATCCAAATCAACAAGCTTGCCATTAGCAGTGCCACTTGAAGAATCACATAGCTACCTAAACCATCGACTAACTCAGACGCTTTTGCCGCTGAAGTTTGGATGTCTCCGATTAGGTTCAGTTTTCCTACTGTCACAAGCAAGCTGATAGCAACAGCGATAACAGCCAACATGGTGATGTTACGGTCAACCGTAAAGCGGCTGTCGTTTGCGAATACAATCACGAACTGAGATAACAGCAAGCCACCCACAACCATCGTCATGATGAAGCTCAGTGGTGTGTAGATGTTGTCCCACGTCGGTACTGTGTTGATCATGTATACGTTGATCATCGCGTACATGAAGATAACACCCAGTACCATCGCGCCAACCATCAGTGCTTTCTGGATAGCAACGCCACCTTTCTTGACTACCGACAGTAACCATTGCAGGCCACCGACAGCGAAGAATGCCGCACCGAAGAACACTTCGTTAGACAACCAAGCCGAACCTAGCTGATTAAAAGCGTTAAACGCGCGCAGTGGAGAGCCAAGGTGCGTTGTCGAGAACATGAAGCCAAGCCCCATCAGTACCCATAGGATAAACATTGGAACCTTGTAGCTGTTCAGCTTCTCTTCGTCATGACCAAGTACCAGTGCACGTGCGCCAATCAGTAAGTAACCACCAACCGCAGTTTGCGCCAGCACCGTAAAGAAGATTAAAGACCACTCATGAAAAATCATCTTACACCTCCTTCGGGTTTGCTAGGTGACCGCTGGTATCGCCAGTCGGCTTCGCGTTTTTGTTCAGCTTAATCACGATGTTTGGTAGCGTTTCTGTTGAAGATGGCAGTGGAGCCACATCCGCACCAGAGCCGTACTTCTCGCGAAGTGTATTGATTTCACCAAACTCCAATGCACGAAGTGGGCAAGACTCAACACAGATAGGCTGTTTGCCTTCAGAAACACGTTGGTAACAACCATCGCATTTCGTCATATGACCTTTCTTAGCATTGTATTGTGGTGCGCCGTAAGGACACGCATTGCTACAGTGCTGACAACCAATACATACGCTCTCATCAACCACAACCAAACCGTCTTCATCACGTTTGTGCATTGCGCCCGAAGGACACACTTTCACACACGCTGGGTTGGTACAGTGGTTACAAGCGATAGAAAGGTAGTAAGAAAAGACATCTTTCTGAACCCAGGTATCGCCATCTTGAGTGAAGCCACCACCGGCATATTCGTATACGCGACGGTAGTTCGTTTTGATGTCTAGATCGTTATAATCTTTACAAGCAAGCTGACAGGTTTTACAACCCGTGCATTTACTTGAATCAATGTAAAAGCCGTATTGTTTCATTCCAACCTACCTTATGCTTTCTTTAGCGCTTTGATTTGAACTAGGTTTGTATGCTGAGGGTTACCCTTAGCAAGTGGGCTCGGGCGCTGAGTCGTCAGCACGTTGATAGAGCCTGCATGGTCGATCTTCTGACCATCTGGTGCGTACCATGCACCTTCGCCTAGTGCGACAACTCGAGGAAGAATCCTAGGTGTCACTTTCGCTGGAATATGTACTTCGCCACGGTCGTTGAAAATACTCACCATGTCGCCGCTTTCAATACCACGTTCTTTTGCATCGATTGGGTTGATCCACAACTCTTGCGGTGCTGCTGCTTTGATTTCTGCAACGTTGCCGTAAGTCGAGTGAGTACGAGCCTTGTAGTGGAAACCGGTTAGCTGAAGTGGGTACTTCTCTGCTAGTGGGTCGTTATGACCTTCGAAAGAGTCCGCGTAAATCGGAAGTGGGTGAATCACTTCGTCTTCTTTCAGCTTCCAAGTCTTCGCGATATCAGCCAGTTGCTCTGAGTAGATCTCGATCTTGCCACTTGGTGTGGTCAGTGGGTTCGCTTCAGGATCTTTACGGAAATCTTCATAAGCGATGTAGTGGTGGTCGTAGCTACGTTTGTAGATACCCAGCTCTTTCATCTCTTCGAAGGTTGGCAGTGTTGGATCGTTCTTACGAGTTTCTGCGTAAAGGTGCTCAATCCATTGCTCTTGAGTACGGCCTTCGGTGAACTCTTTTTCTACGCCCATTCGTTTCGCAAGCTGAGTACACATCTCGTAGATAGATTTCGCTTCAAACTGAGGCTCAATCGCTTTCTGCGCGTAGATGAAGTAAGGCATGTTCGCCGCTTTACCGTCCATACACCAGTCGTCTTGCTCAGACGTTGTTAAGTCTGGCAGGATGATATCGGCGTACTTCGCTGAAGACGTCATATGGTTATCAACCACGACAATCATTTCACACGCACTTTCATCTTGAAGAATCGCGTGAGTCTTGTTGATGTCTGAGTGTTGGTTAATGATGCAGTTACCTGCGTAGTTCCAGATCATCTTGATTGGGTTCTTAAGGCGCTCTGCACCGCGAACACCATCAGTGATGTCGGTCATTTCATGGTGACGGTAAATCGCGTCTGTCCACATGAACATTGAAATAGACGTTTCAACTGGGTTTGGCACAGTAGGGAAGCGGACAAATGGAATGTTGATGTCGCTTTCACGAGCGCCTGTTGAACCGCCTGATACGCCCACAGAGCCAGTGAGCAGTGACAGCATCGCGATTGCACGACACGCTAGTTCACCGTTCGCAGTGCGTTGTAAGCCCCAACCTTGGTGAATCGCACATGGTTTCGCTGTGCCCATTTCACGGCCAAGCTTAACTATGGTGTCAACTGGAATACCCGTGATCTTAGAAGCCCATTCTGGTGTCTTCTCTACGCCATCTTCACCTAAACCTAGGATGTAAGATTTGTAGTCGCTGTTTTTAGGCGCTGATGCAGGAAGGGTCTTCTCATTGTAACCTACGCAGTATTTGTCTAGGAACGGTTGGTCGACAAGGTCTTCAGTGATCATCACGTGTGCAAGACCCGCTACCAATGCCGCATCTGTAGAAGGACGAATTGGGATCCATTGATCTTCACGGCCACCGGCAGTATCGGTGTAGCGAGGGTCGATGATGATCGTTCTTGCGTTTGATTTGTTTTTGCTTTCAACGTAGTGGTGGATCTGGCCGCCACCAGACATACGCGTCTCAGCAGGGTTATTACCAAACTGAATATTAAGTTTAGTGTTCTCTAAATCAGAGAAAGAGTTGTTGTTTGCCCAACCGCCGTAGGTGTAGCTCAAGCCTTTCGTGATTTGCGCTGTTGAGTAGTCACCGTAATGGTTTAAGTAACCACCACTTAGGTTCATTAGACGAGCAATCAGCGTTTGAGCTGGTGGCCAAGACTTAGTTACCGTACCACCAAGCGTACCTGTGCCGTAGTTTAGGTAGATAGTGTCGTTACCGTAATCTTTGATAAGGCGTTGCATAGTGCCAGCGACTTCATCAAAAGCCTCTTCCCAGCTAATACGCTTAAACTTACCTTCACCACGTTTACCCACACGTTTCATTGGGTATTTCAGGCGATCTGGGTTGTAAACACGGCGGCGCATAGAGCGACCACGTAGACATGCACGCACTTGGTGATGACCGTATTCGTCAGTACCCGTGTTATCTGTTTCTACGTATTTGATTTCACCGTTTTGTACATGCATACGTAGTGGACAGCGAGAGCCGCAGTTTACTGTACATGCACTCCATACGATTTTCTCATCCACATTCTCAGCAACCGCAGCCGCTACTGGTTTGGATTTGAAAGGTAAAGCGATACCGCCCGCAAGTGCGGCTGCACTACCTACTGCAGAAGAAGCTTTCATGAAGCCTCTTCGAGTAAGGTTCATTACCCCAGATTCTTTCTTATTCGTCATTCTAAGATGCCTTTTGCTATTGATGGCTAGTACTTTATAGGTAGTTTGTTCTTTATTTTTTTATTTTGGATTGTTGATTGATTGGCATCAAATAAGAGCGAAATTTAAATCTTATGAATCGAATGTATAAAATAGATCAAAGAATTAAATCGTCTTATTTATATAATTATCTTTAAACCTATAACGGTATAAATAATAATGATTATCGATACGCATAAATTATTGGGTTCGCTATTTTATCAAGCGACAAGTAAAGAACAGTTGGTCACCATTGTTGAAGCTTTGGTTGAGAGCGAAGTGCTCTCTGAAGAATGCTTGCAGGCATTGAGAAGTGAAGATGAAGATGCGCTCGCAGCAGAGTTCAGCCGCTTGTTCGAAGGTGTGGGAGACATGCCAGCTCCGCCTTGGGGGTCTGTGTACCTAGATAAAGACCGTGTGGTGTTTGGTGCATCGACTGTGGAATATCGACAGTTTCTAGAATTAAACCAAATTGAATTGGATACAGGTTTAAGAGAGCCAGAAGATCAATTTGGTTTAATGTTATTCGCTCATGCGTATTTGTTAGAAAATAATAATATTAATTCAGCTCGTGAATTGCTTGAGTGTCACTTATTACCTTGGTCTTCTACTTATTTAGATAAATTAAATACAGCATCAGATTTATCATTTTATAAGAAGCTATCAAGTGATGTAATAAATTGGCTTAATCAATTAACATCTGAATATAATTTAAACGTTGCCACTAAAAAGTTATATATCGACTAATGTCTGAGCAAATAAATTCGAATAGGCGTGGTTTCTTAACTCGACTCTCTAAGCCAGTTAAAGCTGCTGCAAGTTATGAAGAGAAATCACAGCGCTTACATGCTAGACCACCTAGGGCTGTCGATGAGGTGCTGTTTGAGCGTCTTTGCGACAGTTGTGGACTGTGTGAGCAAGCGTGTCCGAATAGCGTGATTGAGACGCTAGAGGGTAGTGCGCTGTTGAATTTGGATTACAACAGTTGTTCTATGTGTAACAAATGCACTGAAGTGTGCCTAACTGGCGCACTTCATCCAACGGTCACGCCTTATATCGACCTCAAGCCGAGCTTTGCTGATAGCTGCAATAATTACATGCAAATGGACTGTTCAGCATGCCAAACTGCGTGTTCAGCAGGTGTGATACACATTGAAGTAGGAGAGTTGCCTACAGTGGACAAAGATAAGTGTAACGGCTGTGGAGAGTGCCGAAGCGCTTGTTATATTGGCTCTGTGACTCTTAACCTGACTCAGCAATAAACGTTTGGTTTTGTATGACACAAGCGAACAGGAAGATTTTGGTTGAGTGATAGACGAGTTGTTTCAGATACCTAAAGACATAAACAGAAAAGGGTCCGCACTCCTAAAGGAAGCGGACCCTTTTTAATTCTTATTGACGATATTCGAACAAAGCGACCTAAAGCCAGTTGGCTTATGCGCGTTTTTGCTTGTTTCTGTGAATAACGTTACTCAGCGATAGCTCAGTCTTTGCTTTACAGATACAAGGTAATATTTCATTACCTTGCGTGTAAGCCATAGCAAAACCAACGTACTCGACTTCCCCAGAATCCAACGTGCAACGACAAGCGCCACAATGCCCATCTCGGCAGTTGTATTCTGGCTCTAACCCAGCTTGTTCCATTGTTTCCAATAGAGTGTTTGAAGGGTTAGATTCAATCGAAGTCAGCTTGTTGATTTTGATTGTTGGCATTACAGCTCGAATCCTTCAAAGTCGTCAGCTTTTACTTCGTTGTCGATCTGACCAACTAGGTAAGAACTGATTTCAGCTTCTTGTGGAGCAACTTGTACGTTATCTGAAGATAACCATGCGTTGATCCATGGGATTGGGTTCGACGTTGCTTCTGGGTAAGCAGTACCTAAACCAACCGCTTGCATACGGATGTTAGTGATGTACTCAACGTATTGGCAAAGAATGTCTTTGTTCAGACCAATCATAGAGCCATCTTTGAATAGGTATTCTGCCCACTCTTTTTCTTGCTCTGCTGCTTCTTTGAATAGGTCGAAACACTCTTGCTTACACTCTTCAGCGATTTGCATGAATTCGAAGTCATCTTGGCCATTACGCAGTAAGTTAATCATGTGCTGTGTACCAGTAAGGTGAAGAGCTTCATCACGAGCGATTAGCTTGATGATCTTCGCGTTACCTTCCATTAGCTCACGTTCAGCGAATGCGAATGAACATGCAAAACTCACGTAGAAACGAATCGCTTCTAGTGCGTTTACAGACATTAGACATACGTAAAGCTTCTTCTTCAGGTCGTGAAGTGAAATCTTAACGTCTTCGCCGTTAATGTTGTGGTTGCCTTCGCCGTAGCGGTGGTAGTCAGCCGTCAGCTTGATTAAATCATCGTAGTAAAACGCGATGTCTTTCGCACGCTTCAGGATCTCTTCGTTTTCAACGATGTCGTCGAATACTACACCTGGATCATTGACGATGTTACGGATGATATGTGTGTAAGAACGAGAGTGAATCGTTTCAGAGAAAGACCAAGTCTCAATCCAAGTTTCAACTTCTGGTAGAGATACCAGTGGAAGTAGGGCAACGTTAGGGCTGCGGCCTTGGATAGAATCTAGAAGCGTTTGGTACTTCAAGTTAGAGATGAAAATGTGCTTTTCATGCTCAGGAAGCTTGTTGTAGTCGATACGGTCGCTAGATACGTCTACTTCTTCTGGACGCCAGAAGAAAGAAAGCTGCTTCTCGATCAACTTTTCGAAGATTTCGAATTTTTGTTGGTCGTAACGTGCAACGTTTACCGACTGACCCAAGAACATTGGTTCTTTTAGTTGGTCATTTTTTTGCTGAGAAAAAGTACTGTAAGCCATAAATGCCTCAAATCCTTTAAAGACCCGTAATAAAACGGGCCCTGTTAATGCTTTAAACCCAGAGAAGATAACTCTTCTCTGGGGTCTTAATGTTTATTGCGGTTTAGATCTTACAACCGCCGCCTTCACAATCTTCTTCCGGCACTTGAACTGCATCGCCTTGGTCGTCTTTAGCACCATCACGAGTGTTATGGTAGTAAAGCGTCTTAACACCGTACTTGTACGCTGTAAGTAGGTCTTGAAGCAGCTTCTTCATTGGTACTTTACCGCTGTCGTAAACACTTGGATCATAGTTAGTGTTTGCAGAGATAGCTTGGTCAACGAATTTTTGCATGATACCCACTAGGTGCAGGTAACCATCGTTCGAACCAATGTTCCAAAGTAGCTCGTAGTTCTCTTTAAGATTTAAGAAGTCAGGAACCACTTGCTTAAGGATGCCGTCTTTCGATGCTTTCACTGATACGTAACCACGTGGTGGCTCGATACCGTTAGTTGCGTTCGAGATTTGAGACGAAGTCTCAGAAGGCATAAGCGCTGTTAGCGTAGAGTTACGCAGACCGTGCTCCATGATCTCTTCGCGTAGCGTGTCCCAATCGTAGTGCAGTGGCTCTTCACATACTAAGTCGATATCTTTCTTGTAAGTATCGATTGGCAGTAGGCCTTTCGCGTAGTTGGTCTCGTGGAAAGATGGGCAACGGCCTTGTTCTTTCGCCAGTTCAACAGACGCTTTTAACAAGTGGTATTGAATTGCTTCAAAAGTACGGTGAGTCAGACTGTTTGCGCTGCCATCAGAGTACTTCACGCCGTTTTTCGCTAGGTAGTATGCGTAGTTGATGACACCCACACCTAGAGTACGACGGTTCATTGTCGACTTGCGTGCTGCTGGAAGTGGGTAGTCTTGGTAATCAAGCAATGCATCAAGTGCACGAACAACCAGTTCAGAAAGCTCAGCAAGGTCGTCTAGCTCGTTGATTGCGCCTAGGTTAAACGCTGAAAGCGTACATAGTGCAATTTCACCTTCGTCATCTTCTACGTTAGAAAGTGGCTTAGTTGGTAGCGCGATTTCTAGACATAGGTTCGACTGACGAACAGGAGCCACTTCAGAATCAAACGGGCTGTGTGTATTACAGTGGTCAACGTTCTGAATGTAGATACGACCAGTAGAAGCACGCTCTTGCATTAGCAGAGAGAAAAGCTCAACGGCTTTAACCGTTTCACGCTTCACTGAAGGATCGTTTTCGTACTTAACGTATAGCTCTTCAAAACGGTCTTGGTTTTCGAAGAACGCATCGTAAAGGCCAGGTACGTCTGAAGGTGAGAACAGGCTGATGTTGCCACCCTGAACTAGGCGAGAGTACATAAGCTTGTTCAGCTGTACGCCGTAATCCATGTGACGAACTCGGTTCTCTTCAACGCCGCGGTTGTTTTTCAGTACTAATAGAGACTGAACTTCACCGTGCCATAGTGGGTAGAATACCGTTGCTGCACCGCCACGAACACCACCTTGAGAACAACATTTTACTGCTGTTTGGAAGTATTTGTAGAAAGGGATACAGCCCGTGTGGAACGCTTCACCATTACGGATTTCAGAACCAAGCGCACGGATACGACCTGCGTTGATACCAATACCAGCACGTTGAGATACGTAACGAACAATTGAGCTTGCTGTCGCGTTGATAGAATCAAGGCTGTCACCACACTCGATCAGTACACAAGAACTGAATTGACGAGTAGGCGTACGTACACCAGACATGATCGGTGTAGGTAGAGAAATCTTAAACGTAGACGATGCGTCGTAAAAACGTTTGATGTAGTCAAGACGAGTCGATTTCGGGTATTTAGCGAATAGACACGCAGCAACTAAAATGTAAAGGAACTGAGCACTCTCGTAGATTTCTTTCGTTACACGGTTTTGCACGAAGTATTTACCTTCGAGCTGCTTAACCGCTGCGTAAGAGAAGTCTAAGTCACGTTTGTGGTCGATGTACTCGTCAAGCTCTTCGAATTCAGCTTTCGTGTAGTCTTCCATAAGGTGGCTATCGTATTTACCCATATCAACCAGTTTTGCAACGTGGTCATACAGTGCAGGCGGCTCGTATTCGCCGTACGCTTTTTTACGTAGGTGGAATACAGACAGACGTGCTGCTAGATATTGGTAATCAGGAGTCTCTTCAGAGATTAAATCCGCTGCTGACTTGATGATAGTTTCATGAATGTCAGTAGTGGTGATGCCATCGTAAAACTGAATGTGAGCTTTCAATTCTACTTGTGATACAGAAACATTGTGCAAGCCTTCAGCTGCCCATGTAATCACGCGATGGATCTTCTCTAGATCGATCGTTTCTTTGCGCCCGTTACGCTTGGTAACAGTAAGTTGTTGGTTCATTCTGCTTAATTTCCCTAACAAAACTGAACAAGGCCGTGTTTTTGTGTATTTCTGTGTAATTTTTGTAAATTACGTTTCGGCTTTGTGATCTTGGTCTACCCATACATTGTAGTTCAAACACAACATATAGGGGTCATTTGTTTGTTGGGTTACAAGATAGTGCTACAACTGATATTTTTCAAGGTAAAGAAATGGGGTTGCTTGTGGATAAGTGGTGGATTGAAAAAAAACTGTAAGTGACCACTAACTGATGAGGTTATATGTGACTTGATTGTATAAAAGTCGGCTTTTAATGATGCTTTATTTTTGCACGCCCATAAAAAAAAATTCCTTGATCTTTGGCCAAAATGGGCGATTGATTTTAGGCGATTAAATTTAAATCGAGGTGGTCAAAATGGAAGCTAGCGCACGAAATTTAGACTGAAAAAAGTCGCAAAGTTATGGTAATTGCAACTCTTTTCATTCGTCCTTTTTACAAAAGGTTTTACGGTAGGGCTACCGATATTTTTTAGCCAAAGTTTTGCGTGTGGACGATGTAGTTTACGTCTACATTTGTGCCTAAACGATAAGTGTCCGTAAGAGGATTGTAGTGCAGCCCTGTAATCCCTAGTTCTTGCAGCGGAGTGTTATCGACCATCTTGATAAGTTCAGCAGGGCGAATGAACTTCTCGTGTTCATGAGTGCCTTCTGGAACGATCCTCAATAGCTTCTCTGCACCAACAATCGCAAACAAGTAAGATTTGAAGTTACGGTTCAAGGTAGAGAAGAACACGTGACCACCCGGTTTCACTAATTTTGAACATGCACTAATCACAGATTGTGGATCAGGAACGTGCTCTAGCATTTCCATACATGTCACCACATCGTAAGTTTGTGGATTCTGTTCTGCATGGTCTTCGATGGTGCTCTGGATATAATCGAGCTTGGTGCCAGTTTCCAATGCGTGAAGACGTGCCACTTCTAGCGGTTCTTTACCCATATCTAGGCCAGTGACTACTGCGCCCTCAACAGCCATGCTTTCAGCCAAAATGCCGCCACCGCAGCCAACATCGAGGACTTTCTTACCAAATAAACCTTCGGTCTTTTCTAGCACGTAATTTAGGCGCAGTGGGTTGATTTGATGTAGAGGCTTAAACTCGCCTTCCAGATCCCACCAGCGCGACGCCATGTCTTCGAATTTCTTGATTTCTGCTGGGTCTACGTTCTGTGATTTAGTCATAATCGGCATTTCCAAGTTAAATAATGCATCCATGAAATTGCAGGCATTATAACTTGCCTTTTCGCGCTGACCAGAAGATCTACAATTTTGCTAGTTTATTGGATGTAAAGTGACCATGTTTCAGCAAGATATGATGCGGAGGTGCAATTTCTCATCAATTGATTGGCTACAAGGGTCACAAGATGGTAAAAGGAGAGGGAAAGTGATGCCTCCGTAGGTAAATTTGTGTTATATTTTTCGGTCTTATACGTATTCAAAAATACGATCTGACTATAGAGGGAAAATGGCTCTATGAGCGATCTAGCGAAAGAGATCACGCCCGTAAATATTGAAGATGAGCTTAGAGGTTCATACCTAGACTACGCGATGTCCGTCATCGTTGGTCGTGCCCTTCCAGATGTGCGTGATGGCCTAAAACCTGTACACCGCCGCGTTTTGTTCGCGATGAATGTACTAGGTAATGATTGGAACAAACCATATAAAAAGTCTGCTCGTGTAGTAGGTGATGTAATCGGTAAATACCACCCACATGGTGATAGTGCTGTATACGATACTATTGTTCGTATGGCGCAACCGTTCTCACTGCGTTACATGCTAGTTGATGGCCAAGGTAACTTTGGTTCTATCGATGGCGACTCCGCGGCTGCAATGCGTTATACCGAAGTTCGTATGGCGAAAATTGCTCACGAGCTCCTGGCTGACCTTGATAAGGAAACTGTGGATTACGTACCGAACTACGATGGTACAGAACAAATTCCAGCAGTACTTCCTACAAAAATTCCTAACCTATTGGTAAACGGTGCTTCTGGTATCGCAGTAGGTATGGCTACCAACATCCCACCACATAACCTTGGTGAAGTTGTTGATGGCTGTTTAGCATTTATCAATAATGAAGATATCACTATTGATGAGCTAATGGACTATATCCCTGGTCCTGACTTCCCAACAGCAGCACTTATCAGTGGTCGTAAAGGCATCGTAGATGCTTACAAGACTGGCCGCGGTAAGGTTTACATGCGTTCAAAAGCGGATATCGAAGTAGAGAAGAATGGTAAAGAAACCATTATCGTTACTGAGATCCCCTACCAAGTAAACAAAGCTCGTTTGATCGAGAAGATTGCTGAACTGGTTAAAGATAAGAAAGTAGAAGGCATCAGTGCACTGCGTGACGAGTCTGATAAAGACGGTATGCGTATTGTTATTGAATGTAAGCGTGATGCAGTAGGCGAAGTGGTTCTTAACAACCTATACGCTCAAACTCAACTGCAAACGACTTTCGGTATCAACATGGTTGCGTTGAATAACGGTCAACCACAGTTGTTCAACATCAAAGACATGCTTAAGTGCTTCGTAGACCACCGTCGCGAAGTTGTGACTCGTCGTACTATCTTCGAATTGAAGAAAGCACGCGACCGTGCACACATCCTTGAAGCATTGTCTCTAGCACTTGCTAACATTGATGAAATCATTGAACTGATCAAGAGCGCGCCAACACCAGCAGAAGCTAAAGTTGGTTTAGTGTCTCGTGGTTGGGATCTTGGTAACGTTGCTTCAATGCTTGAGCGTGCAGGTACTGATGCGGCTCGTCCTGATTGGTTAGAAGACCAATACGGCATCCGCGATGGTCAATACTTCCTAACGGAAACACAAGCACAAGCAATTCTAGAACTTCGTCTTCACCGCCTAACAGGCCTTGAGCACGAGAAGATTCTAGACGAGTACAAAGCCCTTTTAGAAGAAATCGCTGAGCTAATGCACATTCTTGCAAGCACTGAGCGTTTGATGGAAGTTATCCGTGAAGAACTTGAAGCAGTACGTGAAATCTATGGCGACGAGCGTCGTACAGAAATCACAGCGGCAGTTCATGACATCGACATGGAAGAGCTGATTGCTCAAGAAGACGTTGTAGTAACGCTTTCTAACGCAGGTTACGTTAAGTACCAAATCCTAAGCGACTACGAAGCTCAGCGTCGTGGTGGTAAAGGTAAGAGTGCAACTAAGATGAAAGATGAGGATTACATTGAGCGTCTGCTTGTTGCTAATACTCACGATAACATCCTATGTTTCTCTACTCGTGGTAAGACATACCGTCTGAAAGTTTACCAACTACCATTAGCAAGTCGTACTGCTCGTGGTAAGCCTATCGTGAACATTCTTCCTCTAGAAGAAGGTGAACGTATTACGGCTATCCTGCCTGTTTCTGAGTTCTCTAACGAGAAATTCATCTTCATGGCAACGGGTGACGGTACAGTTAAGAAGACATCACTGGATCAATTCGCAAACGTACGCGCTAACGGCCTAATCGCAGTTAACCTACGTGACGACGATTCACTGATTGGCGTTGACATCACTAACGGTGATAGCGACATCATGCTGTTCTCTAAATCGGGCAAAGTTGTTCGCTTTAACGAGGACAAAGTACGTGCAATGGGCCGTACTGCCTCTGGTGTTCGTGGTATGAAGCTTCCAGAAGACGATCAAGTGGTTTCACTGATTGTTCCTTCTAACGAAGGCGATATCTTAACTGTGACTCAAAACGGTTACGGTAAGCGTACTGAGCTAGCTGAATACCCAACAAAAGGCCGTGCAACGCAAGGTGTAGTATCTATCAAAGTCTCTGAACGTAATGGCCCAGTCGTTGGCGCTGTTCAAGTTGAAGAAGGCGATGAAATGATGATGATCACCGACGCAGGTACACTAGTACGTACTCGCGTAGCGGAAGTAAGCCAAGTTGGTCGTAACACTCAAGGTGTAACACTGATTCGTACTGCTGAAGACGAGAACGTTGTAGGTCTACAACGTATCGACGAAGTAGAAGAAGCTGAGATTGTAGAAGGCGAAGCTGAAGAGGCTGGTGCTGAAACTATTAACGCTGACGTTGCTGAATCAAGCGAAGAGCAAGCATCAGATGCTTCTGACTCTGAAAGTGATAGCGAGCAAGACACTGAGTAATCTCGATTACGCTAAGTAATTAAGCTTATCATTGAAAAAACCGAGCCTAAGTGCTCGGTTTTTTATTGCCTGTGGTTTGTGGAAAATCGTTAAATGCCAATAGCTATAACTTGATCAAGTTTGCTTTGTGGTGAAAGAGGTAGAGTGAATGGGCGGATAAAAAGGGAGAGTAAAATGGATATCTGGTTACTGGTTGCTTTGTTATTGATGAGCCTATTTTTGGTGGTGATTGTCGTTGCATCAAACAAAAACAGTCGTAGCCTTAAGGGGAACCTTCTTATATCACTCACCGCAGTGCTACTCAGTGGTATTATCTGGTTTCAAATGAAGCAAGAGCTGCCTCAGCCTCCTTCCAATGACAACGAAAATTACACCACAACAGATTTCGAAGATGAGCTGCAGCAAAGACTCAAGCAAGATCCGAATCAATCCGACTTGTGGTTTAAGCTTGGTGGTGTGTATATGCAGAAAGGGGAGTTTGATGCAGCGTTCACCTGCTATGACTACGCGATTCGATTAGATCCTCAAGCACCTTCCGGGCTTTATGCTGCCAAAGCAACTGCACTTTACTATCTTAGCTCTCAAGCTATGAGCGATGACGTGAATGCGTTATTGGATCACTCAATGCAGCTTGATCACAATGATCGTACGGCATTGATGCTGATTGCGACCGATCACTTCATCAGCATGCGCTACCAACAAGCGATCGATGCTTGGACTCAAATTCTCGATTCTAACCAGAAAGGCATTGATCGTGTCTCTATCATCCATTCGATCAACCAAGCTAAGCAAATGATCCGTTAAACGGGCACTATCTGTAATTTCGAGATTATTTGCTTTCTTGCATCTCAATTAAACCGCCAGCGTTGTGGATCTGTGTAAACCCTTGAGCTTTCAAATACTGGTAAGCTTGTCCTGAGCGGTTACCACTGCGGCAATACAAAACGATAGGTTGAGCTTTGTCTATGCTGGCAAAGTGCGTAGCGACTTCAGAAAGAGGGTAGTTAATCGCATTGTCCAGATGACCTTGCTTGAACTCTCCTGGTGTCCTGACATCAACGACCAGCGCACCTTCCTCAATCATTTCCCACCCTGTTTCTGCTCGTTCTGAGGCGTGAAGTCCTGAACTTGTTAATGCGATGCATAATGCCGAAAGCGAAAGTAAGTGCTTCATTCTTTGTTCCTTGAATTAGCTAAAAGGTAATGTGAAATTGGGACGGTTGAGTGCGCCCAAATCTAAAAAACCAGCCACACCTTTACAGTGTGACTGGTTTTATCTTATTGGTCTATTTGAAGGAACTAGTATTCGTAGTTAGCTTCACGCTTTTCAGCTTGCTCTTCCCATTTAGGAACAACCGTGTCTAAGAAGTGTTGTTTCTCAGCGTTCATCTTATCCATGTCCATTCCAAGCGCTTTTTGAGCCGCTTCTTTGGTCGAGATGTCTGGAATCTCGATTGGATCAGTGATGCCTTTCTTCGCTAGTAGACGAATAATCTTCGTACGAGCATCGGCTGCGCGGTCAACGGCAGTACCTAGCACTTCTAGAGCGATTTCAGGAGCGTGCATATGAACGCCATGAGACGCAATAGCGTAGTCCCAACGCCATTGAGCGTGACGGATATCCAGTAGGATAGGTTCCATCTCTTGCTCGGTTGCACCAGCCTCCCATGCCGCGCCTGCTTCAAAGTGAGCGGCAACGATTTGTTTCTCAGCGGTCAGCTTCATGTTTAGCACTTGCGCTTTACGGCTTGAAACGATGTTACGCATGGTTTCTTTAGATTGAGTGTGACAGTTTGCACACGTATCTTCGAAGCGGTCGAATGGGTTACCCACTTTATGGTCGGTATAAACGGTGCCATCTTCTTTGGTCACTTTCGGCATATGACAGTCAACACAAGCAACTTTGTTTTTGCCGTGAATGCCTTCACGCCACGTTTCATAGCCAGGGTGCTGTGCTTTTAGCATTGGCGCTTTAGATACTTTGTGCGTCCAATCTTTAAAGCCGATTCCATCGTAATACTCTTCCATTTGCTCAACACGAGTCCCTTTGTCCCAAGGGAATTTCACGCCTTTTGTTGGCCCTGTGAAGTAGTATTCCACATGACATTGAGCACAAACGGAAGCTTGTTGATCTAAGCGACCTTGGTCTTCAAACTTCTTACCAATCGCATCGAACGCACGTTCAACATAAGGACGCGTCACCTTCAGTGCTGGCTCACCATTTTTAAAGCCTTCGCTTTGGGTATCGTGACAGTCTGCACAGCCAATAGGATTCACAATCTCGTTGCCAAGACGTGCCCATTTACCTTCAAAGTAACCGTCTTCGCCACGCTCTTCGATAACACGTGCTACGTCTGGGCTTTTACAGCTCCAACACGCCATTGGCATTGGACCTGAGCTTTCGTCGGTCGGACCGCCAGTACGCAAGGTTTGTCTTACATCGTCAATCGCATAGAAGTGGCCGCGCGCTTTGTTGTAGTCTTTTGCGAACCCGTAGCCAGCCCACATGATAACCATGTTGGGATCTTCTTTTAGTGCGTCTTCAATGGTTTCGCTTTCTGAAGTTTGTCTCCATGAATGATATTGATCTGGGTGGTTTTGCTCGAACTGATCGTTACGAGGATCGCCAATTTCTTTTTGTTCAGACGCAGCAAAACTGGTCGCGCTTGCTAATGACGCGCTAACCATTAATAGTGCTGTGACCGAATTACGTATCCAATGCTTTTTCACAGTGATATCTCCAATATACTGATTTTTATACCAAGCGTTGTGAGTTTGCTATTCAAATTAAGAACTGGAGAATTCCTGTTTATATTAATTCATAAACAAACACATTTTGTTACGTGTTGGATATAGATTGTCCCAGATCAATTAATGGCAGTGACCTTAGTCACGTTGAAGTTTATATAACCCTAAAGTGGTATTGGTGGTTAGTTTAATTAGAATTTAACTGAGAATTATTATCATATATAACAATCAATTACCTAAATTGACCATGATATAAATAGGGTGATTGCGTTCACAGATTAACCTATCGAAATTTCGTATTACCCAATTAGAGGTATATTCTAACTATAGAAAGCGTTGTGGCTTATCCAAAATAAGAATTGATATCATTTAAACGGTAATAATATCGTTTAAGGGTACTTTTGTTTAACCGGAATATTATTTAGTTGAGAGTTAAATAATGCCGGTATAAGGAAAGGATAAAATGGGCAATATTAAATTGGCCATAGTCATAATGCTTAAATCCCTTCTAGCATTCTGCCTCTATGGTTATTCCATTCATGCTGTTGCTGAGCCTGCTGTTACGCCAGTAGGGGAATCAACAAGACATGAAGTCGAATTAATCCGTGACAAAGACTACAAGTGTGTTCAGTGCCATAAAGATTCAAAAGAAACGGTATTGGGTTCACATGGTGAAAGTGCACACGCTTTGCTTGGCCGTGAAGTAAATTGTACCGACTGTCATAGTTCTATTAGCCCCGACCACCGCGAAGGCGCGCCTAAAGTGGTGAAGTATCGTGAGGCTCAATCACAACCAGGTACCGACAAGGTTTACCTAGATCCTAGCTTAATTTTAGATGCCAATAGCCAGTGTATCGATTGTCACAAGCCTGATGATCTGCGCGAAGCGAGCTGGACCCACGACGTTCATACGCAAAACTTAACGTGTTCAAACTGCCATGATGTTCATGCGACAGAAGCAAAGGTGTTGGGCTTAGATAAGAAGCAAACCATCAAGCTGTGTGTGGATTGCCATTCAGACTTCAACCAGAAGAAAGAAGGGGAGTAATCTATGAGCTGCTCAAGAAGAAACTTTTTAGCTGGCGCAGGTGCCGTTATTTTTACCACAGGTGTTGCGGGAACGGCGGCGGTGACAAGTCGTAAAACGTTGGCCAATGTTCAAGAGGATGGGGCTAAACGTTATGGAATGATTCATGACGAGACCGCGTGTATTGGTTGTACCGCTTGTACAGAAGCTTGTCGTGAAGTGAACAAAGTGCCTGAAGGCGTATCGCGCTTAGAGATTATTAAGAGCGAACCCCAAGGCGAATATCCAAATGTTGATTACCGTTTTACTCGTAACTCTTGCCAACATTGTGATAACGCGCCCTGCGTGATGGTTTGCCCAACAGGGGCGGCCTACAAAGATGAAAAAACCGGCATTGTCGATGTTCATCAAGAGAAGTGTGTCGGTTGTGGTTATTGCTTATTAGCTTGTCCGTATCAAGTGCGCTTTTTCCATCCAGAGAACAAATCCGCAGATAAATGTAACTTCTGCCGTGATACCAATCTTGCACAAGGGAAGTTACCGGCTTGTGTCGAATCTTGCCCGACCAATGCGTTAGTATTTGGCGATCTAAATGACCCTAAGAGTGAGATAAATCAGGTGCTTAAATCTGAGGTGGTTTACAGAGATAAAGCTTATCTCGGTACTCAGCCAAAACTCTATAAAGTGCCACACCAAAAAGGGGAGATCTGATTATGAGTGCATGGGACACAGCTTTTCAGTCTGGTACCGTGGTATGGGACTGGATTATAGCTATCTATCTATTTCTCGCGGGGATGTCGGCGGGTGCCGTAATGATCTCCATTTACCTAAAACGTAAGGTCATTGAAGGCGATCCTGCTCATAATGGTGTGTTAAAGGCGACCGCTTTTCTTGCGCCATTTGGGATCATTTCAGGCCTACTGATCTTGGTTTTCCACCTGACAAAACCGTTATCCTTTTGGAAGATCATGATCTTCTATAATCCGACGTCTGTGATGTCGATGGGTGTGATCTTATTCCAAGTGTATATGGTGATCTTATTTCTTTGGATCGGCATTATATTTAGAGATCAAATCGTCGTATTTTTAAATGACCAAACATGGTTAAAAGGACGACTCGATTTCGTCGGTAACTGGATTGGCAAATTAGAAGTGTTTGAGAGTGCTTTGGAAATATTCTTAGCTGTTCTTGCTCTAATGCTTGCCGCTTATACCGGATTCTTGCTTTCAGCTTTAAATACCTTCCCACTGTTGAATAACCCAGTGTTGCCGATTTTGTTCTTATTCTCGAGCTTATCTTCGGGAGCGGCGGCGTGTATTTTATTTGGTGTGTTGGTCTTTAAAGAATCACCTCATAGCCCGAGTATTTCATGGATCCATGGGTTCGAACGTCCGGTCGTGATGTTTGAGTTGTTTGTTCTGATTACTTTCTTTACTGGGCTTATCTTCGCTGGTGGTCAAAGTGAGCAAGCCGTATGGAACGCCATCGGCAGTGGTTTCTGGGCGAGTTGGTTCTGGTATGGAGTTATCGGTGTTGGCATGGTTTTACCGTTGTTGCTGAATGCCGTTACACCAACCTCGATCCGCCATAGCTCGGTGTATATTTTCTCGGTGACTTCACTAAGCCTAATGGGCGTATTAATGCTGCGAACTTTTGTCCTTTATGCAGGGCAGTTAACGATAGCTTAATTTCGCTCAAGTTTATTAGTGAGCAGATGTTGGATACTAAATATCTGCTTATTAATGAACATGTTCTTAATAAACATGAGATGGGTGTTCAGATCGGCTCTGCTCAAGCGGAGCCTTATTGAGGTGATATGGTCGGTTCTTTGGGGCTGTTTAGTTTGGTGTTGGTTGCTGTACTCAGCAGCATTATTGGTGTGCATTCGTTTTACCAAATGCTAAATAAACGGACGCAAAATCTAGGTTTAATCCGCAGTTTCTCTCTTTCAAGCGCGCTGTTTTCTCTCACTTCTGTCGCGTTGCTTGGCTATGCCTTTATCAGTGATGACTTCTCTATCTTATATGTAGCTGAGCATTCAAATACTCAATTACCCTCATTTTTTAAGTTAGCAGCCGTATGGGCAGGCCATGAAGGCTCCTTGTTATTTTGGGTACTGACACTCAGCGTCTGGTCTGCCGTTATCGCCTTACAAAAACAGTATTCGAATGAATACCAAAGCCGAGTGCTATGGGTGATGAATCTACTGCTCGCGATATTTGCTTGGTTCACCTTATTCGCATCAAATCCGTTTGAAATGAACACGACATTGCCGCTAGAAGGGCGTGACCTTAACCCAATGCTGCAAGATGTCGGTCTGATTTTTCACCCTCCATTGCTTTACCTTGGCTATGTCGGCTTTTCTGTGGTGCTGGCATTTGCTGTCGCGGCTTTGCTTGTTGATCCTATTGAGTTTGATTGGGTTGCCCATTGTCGCAGTTGGTGTTTAGTTGCTTGGATCTTTTTAACTGCAGGGATCATTCTTGGTTCTTGGTGGGCGTATTACGAATTAGGTTGGGGCGGCTGGTGGTTCTGGGATCCGGTTGAAAATGCCAGCTTGTTGCCGTGGCTTACTTCGACCGCTTTACTGCACAGCCTAGGCGTTGCTAAGGGCAAACAACAGTTACTGAAATGGTCTCTCAGTCTCGCTTTCATTACGTTTTGTTTGAGTATCTTAGGCACCTTCATTGTTCGTTCTGGTGTACTCACATCGGTACACGCTTTTGCCGTCGACCCAACCAAAGGTATCGCACTGCTTCTTATATTAGTTCTGGTACTGGTGAGTTCATTTTCTCTGCTTATCGTCAGAGGGGAATCTTTTGAATCAAGCCCGATTACCAGCTTCGCCAGCAAAAGCTTTTTGAGCTTAGTTGCGGTACTCATCTTTGTATTGGCCACAATCGTGGTTGTGTTCGGCACGTTTTATCCCATGATATTTGAACTGCTTGGACTGGGAAATATCTCGGTCGGTGCGCCTTACTTTAACCTCTTGATTGCACCTTTGGCTTTGCTTGCGTTGGCTGTCGTCGGCCTTGCCCCATTGCTGAGTATTAAGCCTCAAGCATCGAAAGGCGTTATTACGTTGATCGCTCTAGCATCTATTGGTCTCGGGTTCGCCTGTTACGTTTTGCAAGTAGAGAAGATTCAAGTGATGGCTCTGATGACATGGTCACTCGCATTTTGGGTTTTACTCACTCATGTGTATGGCTTGGTGGTAACACGCAGTTCCAAGTTCCAACGCAAAGTCTGGGTGATGACCTTTGCCCATGTTGGGGTTTCAGTGTTAGCGGTAGGTGCCGCGATGAATAGCTACCACTCGTTTGAGCGCAGCTATAAGTTAAGCCCGGGTGTAGAAGTCGAATTCATGGATTGGACGCTTTCTCATCGTGATACGGAGTTGTATGTCGCTTCAAACTTTACTGCAGAAAAAGCGATACTCAGCCTAGAGTCTGGCGAGCAGTGCTTTCCTATTTCGCCGGAAAGAAGACACTACCAAGTTCGAGTTATGAACATGAGTGAGCCCGCAATGAAATGGTTCTGGCATGGTGATGTTTATATCACCATGGGCGAGAAAGTCGATTCCACCGCTTACGCATTTCGTGTTCAGTATAAGGCGTATGCGCGCTGGATCTGGTTTGGTGGGCTGTTCTCCATTATCGGCGCTTTGCTCTCATTGACTCATCGTAAAAAGAAAACCGTTAAGGCGTCACAGTATGCATAACAGCGTTCGTAACAAGCTAATTACTCTAATTGCCTTAGCATTGATTGTGGTGCTGGGATTTGTCTTTGCGCTTGATAATAAGCAGCAATCGACCATGGTGTCTGAACAACAAAGGGCATTTCCAGAATTTACATCGAGTGCGTTAGTGAATAGTGAAGGCGTCAGTGGTCAGCAGGACATTACGCTCACTGATGTCACGCAACATCCTTATCAACTTGTTAATGTGTGGGCTTCTTGGTGCGGGATATGTAAAACCGAACACGCATTTTTGCTTCAACTTCACGATAAAGGTATTCCAATCGTCGGGCTCAATTATCGAGATAACTCTGGGGCTGCGATTAACGTGTTATCGAACGATGGCAACCCGTACTCAACCGTGATCAGTGACCCTCAAGGCAAGTTAGCGTTAGAGTTGGGCGTAATCGGCACACCTGAAACGTATTTGGTTGATGCCAATGGCCAGATCATTAAGAAGCTATTGGGCGTTATTAATGAAACGGTATGGAAAGATGAGCTTGCGATGTATTTTGATGGTGTGAATGGATGATGAAGTCTCTAATACAAACGTTGTTTATGCTGTCAGCGCTTTTAGTGATTAGCCTTCCGACTATGGCTGAAGATCTTTTTACTGCCAGTAATAAAGAGACGAGTATTCAAGTTGAACTGTTTGAGTTTGATAATCCAGAACAACAGCAACGTGCTATCAGCTTGGCGAAAACGTTACGCTGCCCACAATGTCAAAACCAAAATCTGATTGAATCCAACTCACCAATAGCAAAAGACTTACGTCTTGTTGTGTTCAATATGGTGAAAGCAGGGAAGAGTAATAGTGAAATTACTCAATATATGACGGAAAGATTTGGTGAGTTTGTACTTTATAAACCGGCAATGACGGCTTCAAATCTATTACTTTGGTTGCTACCGAGCCTATTACTTCTCTTATTTATATATTTATCAGTAAAAAGTGTTAGGAAGAGCTCATAAAAATTGTGTATTACTGTTTACCAACTGACCTGTATTTTGTAACATTAACCGATTATAAAGGCTAAGCACTGCTATATAAGGATGTATCTGTGGATAACGTAATCTCAAATTTAAAGAAAGAGTTCCATACTCATGTCCGATCTGATAAATGGGCAGAAAAATACAGTGCAAAGTCGAGCATTTCTACGCTTACTCAAGAAGAGTTAACCGAATTAGAGAACGCTTGGGTTCAGCTTGTCATCTGGAAGCAAACTCAAGTAAGTTGATCGTTCTGTAAAAAATCGTAGTCTTAGCCGCAACTGATTAATTTATAACCCCATGTTGGTCATCCCAATGTGGGGTTTTTTCTTATGTGAAAAATAATTGTTATATTATAACAATTTGTACGAGGTCGACCTTGAAAAAAATTGTTAACAGCCTCATAGTGTCTATCATTAGATAGTTAGCTACAAAATATTGCCTAGACATATAATGTAGTGTTGTTAAATACATCGAATTTTCAAGTGAGTATAGCTATGGCGGAAGTGCGTGCCAGAATAGATTTCAAAGTAGGGGTAACAAGCAGTATAGATGCTGAACTTCTGTCTTTTCATGGATTGAAAACAGATAAAGAGCATGTTGCTGTGATATTTAAATCAGCAGACAAGACACAAGACATACCTCTTGTTCGTATGCACTCTGAGTGCCTGACTGGTGATGTTTTCCATTCTTCTCGCTGTGACTGTGGCGAGCAGTTAGACGAAACCATTAGAATTATGGGTGAGACGGGTGGGGTGATCCTTTATCTTCGCCAAGAAGGTCGTGGTATTGGCTTGTACAACAAAATCGATGCGTACCGTCTGCAAAGCGAAGGCATGAACACCTATGAAGCCAACAACCACCTAGGTTTTGGCGATGATCTACGCGATTTTACTGAAGCTGCTGAAATGCTACGCGCCTTAGGTACTACAAAAATCCGCTTAGTCACCAACAACCCTAAGAAGATCAATGAGCTAAAATCTTTTGGTATTGAGATTGAAGAAGTGGTGAATACCTCTGCTCATATCAAATCGGGTAATGAAAGCTACCTGAAGGCAAAAGTCTCACACGGTAAGCATAATCTGGATATCTGATTAGCCTCTTTGTTACGCTTAACATAAAAATGTTTAAAGACCTCACATATGTGAGGTTTTTTTGTATTTATCTTGCAATAAAATTGTAAGTTTGTATTATTTCAATCCGTAGTGCAAATGATAATGGTTTGCACTATTACTACGAATAATAATTTAAAGCTCAACAAGGATGCTTCATGACCATTAAATCTTTAGTGACAAAAGCCGTAACTTCGTCACTCATTTTTGCCTCTGCTTCTTCTTTCGCAGCAGTAACTCAAGATCAAGTTGTAGAACATTACGCAGATATTGCGCATGCAGTGTTTGCAGATTCAGTAATTACAGCAAAAGCGTTGAACTCTTCTATTGATACCTTCTTAGCTTCTCCTTCTGCTGGCAACTTCGAACAAGTAAAACAAGCTTGGCTTGAGTCTCGCGTACCATACCAACAGTCAGAAGTTTTCCGCTTCGGCAACGCTGTTGTTGATGATTGGGAAGGCCAACTGAACGCATGGCCACTAGATGAAGGCCTGATTGATTATGTTTCGACTGATTACCAATATGAACTTGGTAACGAAGGCGCTAGCGCAAACATCGTGGCTAACAAGACTTTCCAAATTGGTCAGACTACCGTTGATGCAACCAACATCACCCCTGAGCTAATCGCAGACTTGAACGAGATCGGTGGTTCTGAAGCGAACGTAGCGTCTGGCTACCACGCAATTGAATTCCTACTTTGGGGCCAAGATTTAAACGGTACAAACAGCGGTGCAGGTGAGCGTGCTTACACTGATTTCGTTGTTGGCGCTGAGTGTACTAACGGCAACTGTGACCGTCGTGGCGCATACCTAAAAGCATCTGCTGAGCTACTTATCCAAGACCTAGAATGGATGGAAAAGCAGTGGGCTGAAGGCGAGAAAGGCAACTACCGTCAAGAGCTTCTTTCAGAATCTAGCGAGAATGGTCTTCGTAAAATGCTGTTTGGCATGGGTTCACTGTCTCTAGGTGAGCTAGCGGGTGAGCGTATGAAGGTTGCACTAGAAGCAAACTCTACTGAAGACGAGCACGATTGTTTCTCTGATAACACGCACAACTCTCACTACTACAACGAGCAAGGCATCTACAACGTTTACACGGGTCTATACAAGCGTGAAGACGGTACTCTGCTTTCCGGCCCAAGCCTGTTCGACCTAGTAGAGCAAAAAGATGAGCAAGCTGCGAAAGAGATTCAAAAGCAGTTTGACCTAGCACGTGCACAAGTAGGCGAATTAGTAACGTCTGCAGAGAAAAACAACCAGCACTTCGATCAGCTAATCGCTGCTGACAACGCTGCGGGTAATGCACTAGTAAACAAAACAATTGTTGCGCTAGTGTTTCAAACAGCGGCTATTGAGCGTGCTGCGGGTGTGATTGGCATTGATAGCCTAAACCCAGACACAGCGGATCATGAGTTCTAAGAACCCGAGCCGACACAAATGTAAGGGCTCTGATTGAGCCCTTAATTGTTTGATCCTCAAGAAAGCCACACCCACATAAAAACTAAAATCAAAAACACAGCAAGGCAATGTATGAAGTCGTATCTCTCAGCCTCACTATTAACCGCACTGTTTTTCGTATCTCCATTACACGCTCATGAAACCTACTCTGGCGGCAAAACGACCGTGAAGAAAGAAGGAGCGAACGCTTTTTCCCTTCCCGCAGCCAATCTACCAATGAGTAAGCGCTTGGATTTCAGCGTAGGTAATAGCTTCTTTAGAAACCCTTGGGTTCCTGCACCGTCATCAACCGATGCTCGTGATGGGTTAGGACCACTATTTAATACTAACGGCTGTCAAAACTGCCACATCAAAGATGGTCGTGGTCACGCGCCAGAAGAAGGAGATGAGAACGCAGTATCCATGTTGGTTCGTTTAAGCATTCCGGCTGAAACGCCTGAGCAGCGACAAGCCTTCATTCGAGATGGTGGAATTCCAGAGCCGACGTACGGCGGTCAGCTACAAGATTTTGCGCTTCAAGGTGTAAAACCAGAGGGCAAAGTGAACATTAGCTACACGGATGTTCCTGTTGAATTCAAAGACGGCACCGTCGTTACTCTGCGTAAACCCACTTTAAATATTACTGAACTTGCTTTCGGCGAGATGCATCCTAAGACCGAGTTTTCAGCTCGAGTGGCGCCGCCAATGATTGGTCTTGGTCTGCTTGAAAGTATCCCACAAGAAACGATTCTAGGATTTGCAGAGCAGCAATTTGCTGACAAGCAAGGTGTGTCGGGTAAAGCTAACTATGTTCTTGATGTTCAAACCAATGAAATGGCGCTAGGTCGTTTTGGTTGGAAAGCCGGGCAGCCAAACTTAATGCAGCAAAACGCGGCGGCATTTAACGGTGACTTAGGCCTGACAAGCCGCTTATTTCCGAATGAAAACTGCACATCAGCGCAATCAACCTGTGATGATTTTCCAAATGGTGGCGAGCCAGAAGTCAGTGACAATATCTTAGATTTTGTTGAGTTCTATTCGCAGCATCTCGCAGTACCTATTCGTCGTAATGTCGATAGCCCAGCTGTCGTACAAGGTAAAAAGCTGTTTAAAGACGCTGGTTGTCAAAGTTGTCACCAAGCTGAATTCCGCACGGCTGAGCGTGAAGGTCTGTCTGCATTATCTAATCAGTTAATTAGCCCATATACCGACATGTTGCTACACGACATGGGTGAAGGCTTAGCGGACAATCGCCCTGAGTATCTTGCGAATGGCCAAGAATGGCGTACAACACCTTTATGGGGATTAGGCTATACCAAAGAAGTGAATGGTCACACCTTCTTACTTCATGATGGTCGTGCGAGAAATGTTATGGAAGCTGTGCTTTGGCATGGTGGTGAAGCAGAAATGGCGAAACAAAACGTTTTAGCTCTTAGTAGCAGCGAGCGTGAAGCGCTATTGGCGTTCTTAAACTCGTTATAGGCTGAGTTGAATTCAGTTTAGTTAACGGCTAGTGACTTAAGAAAGCCGCTATCAAACCACTTAGCACCGCTGAACTTGTAGCAATACGAGGCCAGCGGTCGTTTCGTATTTAATGAACTCATATAATTAAAAGAAAAATTAGGAAGTAAGGTAACAGCATGACACATAAATTTTTGTTAATGCCTTTGTCGGCATTAATTATGGCAGGCTGCCAATCATCGGGTGAGCAAGCCGCTTCATCTGAGGTTAACGGTGTGTATTATCAAGCAGACACGACCGACCACATCAGTCGCAGTGTCTATCAACAAGAGTTTGATTCAGCGGTGCTATTCGCGAAGCAATCGAGCGAATTAGAAGCTCTGATGCAAGGTTACTGTGAAACGGATAACGTTGAGTTAGACGCTTTGAAAGATCAATGGCAGATCACAATGAACAGCTGGATGGCACTACAAGGCCAAGAAAGAGGCCCAACAGCAGCGCTTGAAGAGAGCTGGAATGTTCAATTCTGGCCAGACAAAAAGAACACGACGGGTCTTAAGATGCGTCAGCTAACTCAGCAGAACAAAGCTTGGACTCAAGACGAAATCGCGCAGCAGAGTGTGACCGTTCAAGGGCTAGGTGCGTTGGAATGGTCGCTTTATGACGAGCAATCGCCACTGCTTCAAGATAAAGCGCTAGGTTGCCAATCATCACAAGCGATTACTGAAAACTTAGCGATTAAGTCATCTTCGATTGCACAGGCATGGCAGGTTAACCCTTGGCTAGCGCTAGACGAGACTCGCTGGGAGTCTGAATACATCGCTTTATTGACCAACCAACTTGATTACAGCATGAAAAAACTGAGTCGTCCGATGGCTAAAATTGGTCATCCACGCCCTTACTTCTCGGAATCATGGCGCGCTCAAACCTCAATGACTCAGCTGAAATCGAACGTAGCGGCGCTAGAGAAATTGTACTTAGCAGATGGTAATGGTCTTGATGGTTTATTGAGAGAAAAGGGCTTAAATGACCTTGCCGATCGTGTAGCTGCCCAGTTCACGCTAACCTTAGATACTTGGCCTACAGACTCTAGCTTGTTTACTCTATTACAGAGCAAAGAGGGCTACCGAGAGGTGCTGACTCAATACAACAAACTAGAACGTTTGAAGTACCTGATTCATGAAGAAGTAGCGATAGAGCTTGGCGTGGTAATAGGATTTAATGCTACCGATGGTGACTGATAATACGAAAAGATCGTTACTCAAGGCTGCACTGGGTTGTGCAGCTGTTCCATTGCTTCCGTTTGGGTGTGCGACTCGAAAGGATGGGGTGAGTGCGTCGAACGATCCCCAACTGATTGGCTGTGCGCTTAATGGTCGTGGTCAATATTCTGCAGTTGTGGCTGACGAATTTGGCATGCCACTGAGCCAACTTCCCATCCCCAATCGTGGCCATGGCGTCGCGATTTGCCCAACCTCATCGCATGCGGTGGTTTTTGCTCGTCGTCCTGGTGACTATTTTATGGTGTTTGACTATAAAAACGGTCAGCAGATCAAAATGGTCGTCAAAGGTAACAACCGCCACTTCTATGGTCATGGGGTTTACTCATTAGATGGCAAGTTACTGTATGCCACCGAAGGGAAAACCGACACCAGCCAAGGCGTGATTGGCGTTTACGATGTCGCGCAAGGCTATCGTAAGGTCGAAGAGTTCACTGGTTTCGGTATCGGCCCACATGAAGTGATCATCATGCCGGATGGTAATCTCGCGATCGGCGTTGGTGGCGTTCATACTGATGGTAGAACACCGAAAAACCTCGATTCGATGCTGCCGAGCTTGAGTTATGTTTCTCCTGAAGGTGTGTTACTTGATCAGGTTGAATTGTTGGATAAGAAGCTGAGCATTCGACATTTAGCCCATGATGGTGCTGAAACGGTACTTTGTGGCCAGCAATATCGTGCTGAACCAGATGAGTATCCTTCGCTATTGGCGATGCATACTAAAGGCGGCCAGTTTGAATCACTGAACGCAGAGCCTGAGCAATGGGCAAGGTTCAATCACTATATCGCCAGTATTGCGGCGTCAGACGATTGGATTATTGCGACTTCGCCAAGAGGCAATTGCTACGGTATTTGGTCGAAAGAGACCAAAGAATTAGTAGAACTGTCTGCATTATCTGACGCTTCTGGTGCTGTGCTGTTTGATGGTGAGTTTCGATTAAGCTCTGGGGCGGGCAGTGTGGTTAGCCAGCGCAAGCCTTATGAGAAATCAACTCAGCAATCATCGGTCCAGTGGGATAATCACTGGAGTGCAATTTGATTCATAAATCCCTTAAAAAATAACATGCTTACTCCCGTTTCTTTGCCATACTTATGGAATTGTTGGTGACGGAGTTAAGCATGTTAGCAAAATACTTCTGTGGATTATTGGTGTTAGTTTCCGTGCATGCATGGAGCTATGCGAGTTCTGACGAGAGCCGTTTCATTCCGGCGGAATCAGAACTCTCTTTCATGCTTATATATCCAGAGCTCACACAGAGTATCTATCAAGACACTTCTCTGCCTATCCTTTGGGATTCTCCTGAGCTGGTTAAAGCGTTTGAGTTCCAATTGTCGCTTCTTGAACAAGCGCAAATGGCACCACTCTTCGAGCGACAACTCAAGCAAATCCGTCACTATCAATCCCATGCTCAATGGCAAGAGTTGGACATATTACTTACCGATACTTTTATCTACTACCTGAGCTACGTTGAAAATGCGCCGCTTGCCGGTAAAGATTGGTACTTCTCGGGCAAGTTGCATTCCAAATTACCTGCGCCTTCTCCGCATATTCTGATGAGCTTAAAAAGCAGCGTTGCCAATGATTACTTATTGGAGATGGTGTTGTCTTACGCGCCGCCTGTTGGGGATTTTGACCAATTCAAAGCAACCTATTCGGTGTTAGAAACCGCCTCTGAACTCAATATTGAACGATATAGACAGAAAGGTTTGAAGCGCTTGGGTGACGAGCTTTCAGACAAGACGGTTCTTGTTGAGCGCATTGCTTTGGTTGGTGTTGATACCTCGATGATCGCGGTCGATTTTCCCAAGTTCGATCGAGATCTGCAAAAGGCGATTAAATCTTTCCAACGCATGCACGGTCTTACGGATGATGGGATCATCGGGCCAGACACGATCAAATGGATCAATATGGGCTTTGATGATCGACTTACTTCCCTAGCATTGAACGCCGAGCGTGCCCGCTTATGGCCAAGAAATAGAGACTCACTGATTGTGGTGAATGTACCTAGTTTTGATATGAAGTATTGGGAAGATGGGGAAGAGGTTTTTGAATCTAAAGTTGTGGTTGGGAGAAAATCGAGAAAAACACCACTCTTAGAGATAAAGCTTGATTCGGTTATCTTAAATCCGACTTGGAACGTGCCATGGAAAATCATGGTTAAAGATATCTTGCCTAAAGTAAAAGCCGACGAGAGTTATCTTGAAACACACAATTTTCAAGTGATCGATGGTTGGCGTTCGATGGAAACTGTCGATACTACCGAGATAGATTGGCAAACGATTAACTTTAACTCTTTTCCTTATCGAATGCGCCAGCAAGCAGGCTCTAGTAACGCATTGGGTTTGTATAAGTTCAATACGCCCAACAAGCGAGCCATCTATCTCCATGACACCCCAAGTAAAAGCTTGTTTAACGATGACTTCCGCGCCTATAGCTCTGGTTGTATTCGTGTTGAGCATGCCGAGGAACTCGCGGAGTTGTTATTTGCGACTAAGGTAAAGAAAGTGCCGAATCAGGATGATGAACTTGCGCCCAATACTAAGGTTCGTCTCAAGAAGCGAATTCCAGTGCATATCATTTATCAAACCGTGTTGTTTGAAGAAGGAGGCATACAATACCGCGGTGATATCTACCAATATGATAAAGAGGGCGGTTGATTGAAATATGGTCAAGAAAGGTGATCTTGACTGAAAAATGACAACCAAGCTTCTATTGATAAAATTATAATGAGTATCAATAACTAACCGTGCAAAGGTTACAAATACTAACGTTTTGCACGGTTTTTGTACGTTGACGCAGCAAATTCCATTATGTATCGTGCATTTTTCGTTCGATCTAATTGGTTTTTTTGCTGTATGTCTCAAAGTTTATTTTCACGCCGTCAGTTTCTGACTTACGCTGGTGGTACTGCTGTAGTCGCCTCTCTTACTCCTTCTATCGCTTTCGCTTCATACCCGGATCAACCAAGAACGATTAGCATGAACAATCTTCACACTGGTGAACGATTAGAGACTTGTTATTTCGATGGCACTAACTATGTTGGTGACGAGATGGCACGCCTTAGCAAACTGTGCCGTGACTTCCGCCGCAATGAGATTCATCCAATGGATAAGAACCTGTTTGATCAGATCACTCAGATTCAAAATGTACTGGGTATTCAAAAAGAAGTTCAAATCATCTCTGGCTACCGCTCTCCAGCAACCAACGAAGCGTTGCGCTCTAAGTCGAGTGGTGTCGCTAAAAAGAGCTATCACATGCTTGGTAAAGCGATCGATTTTCGTATCGATGGTGTTGATTTAAAGGAACTGAGAGACGTAGCTAAAAGTCTGCAAGCAGGTGGTGTTGGTTATTACGCTCGTAGTAACTTCATCCACATTGATACTGGTCCAGTTCGCAGCTGGTAGAGCTAAGCTGAGTTATTGAGTGATACGGTAGGCACTTGTCAAAGTAGACATCCAATGTCATAGTTTGCCCAAATTTCAGTTTGTTCTAATAATTCGGTTTATTGCTGCTCAGTTTGTTGCTGTTTAGTTTGTTATTGTTGGGTTTGTTGCCAATAACATAGCGATATTCGAGTTGTTCACCAGATTCGCTCTTTAAGGTTTGTATATGTCTCTTAAGTATCAAGTTGTACCTGTTACCTCTTTTTCTCAGAACTGCTCGATTGTGTGGTGTGATGAAACCATGGAAGGCATCGTTGTCGATCCGGGCGGTGATGTTCAACAACTCGCGGCTATCATTGAAGAACTCGGTGTTAAGGTTGTGAACTTGGTACTGACGCACGGTCACTTAGATCATGTTGGCGGTACGGTACCACTTGCTGAGATCTTGAAGGTTGAAATTGTGGGCCCGCATAAGGCAGACAACTTCTGGCTACAAGGTCTAGAGAATCAAAGTCAGATGTTTGGTTTCCCACTGTGTAAAGCTTTTGAACCAAACACTTGGTTAGAAGAGGGCGACAAAGTCACTTTTGGTAATCAAGTGATTGATGTGATTCACACGCCGGGCCACACGCCAGGTCACGTTGTACTGTTCAGTGAGCAAGCTCGTTTAGCGTTTGTGGGTGATGTGTTGTTTAACGGCGCAATTGGCCGTACTGACTTCCCACAAGGTGACTTCAATACGCTTATCGCTTCAATCAAGACTAAGCTTTGGCCACTAGGCAGTGACGTAACATTCGTTCCGGGCCATGGTCCTGAATCGACATTCGGTCGCGAGCGTGCATCAAACCCGTTCGTCGCAGATGAAATGCCTCTGTACTAATTAAATCTTTGATTTTCCAACCGATTATTTGTGTCGATTGATTGAAAATGAAGCTTAGCTTTTGTCCTGAAAGCTAAGCTTTTTTATTGTGTGTGAACTTACTGGTAAACCTTCATCAGAAAGACGTTCAGCGGCAGCCAAGTAGCGTCGAGCCAGCCCCACAAACTCTTCTCCACTCATATTCAAATCATGGGTTGATATGAAAATGTCATAACCGTGGAAGCCCCTTTGATATTTCATTCTGTTGGCAAGCATCGCCTGCAATCCAGAATAGTTTTTAATCACCGCGTTTGGACTGTTTGTCTCATTCGGTGAATCAAGGTTGTCCTGTGATTGGTTATCGTTGAAATTTACGTTGTCGGTATTCTGCGACTCTTTGTATTGGCTTAGTTCGACACAGCCACTTTCAGTACAACGCGCATGGTAATGCGATGAGTCGAGAACCATATCCTCAAAGTTGGACTCTTTGCCTGCTTGTTTGGCTCCTAAGTACAAAAGTGCTCGTTGGCTGAGCAATAATTCACAAGTTATTTTAGGGCAAATCGAATCGAGGTAGGGCGAGTAATCTTTTACTTTAATTCCGACCCAGGGCAGAGGTTGATGCCAACCATCTTGTTCATAAGTGCAAAGACCAATTTTTTGGATGTTACTCCATTTTAAAACCCAACCCCCTTTGTAAAAGTGCTGCTGAAAATGAGTCGGGGTAAGTGTGAACATCACTCGGCTGCGCAGCATCAAATAGTAGCCAGTTCCCAGAAGCGCAATACTGCAAAAAGCACCCACGATCAGTAACTTTGGATTGTCACTGTAGAGCGAAACGATCAAGCAAATGAAGCCTAAAATAATGGCGAGGATACGGTACGAGCGAGTGAATGAAGGCAAAGAGAAATTACTAAGGTGACGAGTGTCCATAGGTAACACCAAGTTTTCATATTTTTGTCTGGATGGATAACCAGTGTATATGACCCTGAATTGATAAGTCGATGTTTAAATAATAGACGCTAGTAGACAATATCGGTATTTTTCGTCGACTTTCGACGCTTCACTCTACAAATAGCTCCTGTTTTTTGGTATAAATCGCGCTTCAAATTTTCACCACTGCGAAAAGAGCAGTGAACTGGAGAAATATTCAATGAGACTTGCTCATAAGCGTAAGGTGCAGGCTAAACTGCAGAAACGCACTAAAGCGGCTGTAGTTAAAGCAGTGGCAACGCCGAAAAAAGCGAAGCCTGTCGCAGAGAAAGTTGTAGCAGAAAAAACTGTAGCAGCAAAACCAGCGGTAGAGAAATCAGTAGCAGCAACTAAAGAAGTTGCAGTAGCACTGACTCCTAAGCAACAACAAGTTCTAGACATCGTTGTTAGCAATGCTGAAGGCATTAACCCTAAAGGTATCGGCCTAGAAGCTGGTCAAGAAGACGCGAAAGCAGCTTCATGGGCAACAGGCGCATTGAAAAAACTTCTTGAAGAAAACCTAGTAGCGAAAGAGCAGCTAGCAGGTAACAAGGTTATCTACAAAGCTATCTAATCCTGTGGGATTACATTCGCTTCGTTAAGTTTTTAAGCCTCGATTTTCGAGGCTTTTTTGTATCTGGCACATTATGCCAAGTCCGAGCCCAAATCCAAGCCTAAACCTAGGCTCTATAATCTCAATTCCAATTCGATATACGGCTTAACTGATTAGTGTTGTCTCGTGTCAGTGCTTCGAATCAGCAAGCACTAAATTAGGGCGTTAGCTAGGTAGATCAAGAGAGCAAAGCCTTGATTTTTTCCCCTAAAATACAGCAATGAATAGAGCTTCATCACGAAATGGCAATCAATTGTTAAGAGTATTTAATTATTAATACTTAGGTATTTATCAATACGCATTGCCTTGGTGAATATCCAAACTCCTTTGAAATCGACACTATTCAATCATCTCCTACGTAGTTCTACTTAATCCTTTGGTCTAATACGTAACTTTGTTAACGCCATGCGTGCGTGCTCTCCCTGATATCTTGTTGCCTCATCACGGTGCACTCTTATGTTGAATCATAAAAAATGCTCATAGAAAGAGTGTTAACCCAACAAAGGACGTGAACATGAGTCTCATTTCTAACTCCCTCACACGAGTTTTTAAAAACGTTGCAGTAACTGCTGCGGCTTGTTTAGCTTTGGTCGCTACTGGTGCTACAGCCGCTGATAAGGTTTACCGTTTAAAACTTGCGGAAACTTGGGGACCAAACTTCCCAGTTTTCGGTGATGCAACCAAAAACATGGCGGCGATGGCTGAGAAGATGTCGAATGGTCGACTGCAAATCAGAATCGATTCAGCAAACAAACACAAAGCACCTCTTGGCGTTTTTGACATGGTTAAGTCTGGTCAATACGACATGGGTCACTCAGGCTCTTACTACTGGAAAGGTAAAGTTCCAAACACTCTTTACTTCACTTCTATGCCTTTCGGTATGACGCCAGCAGAACAATACGCGTGGTTCTATCACGGTGGTGGTATGGAGTTAATGGAGCAGGTTTACTCTCCACATAACTTGATGTCTTTCCCTGGTGGTAACACGGATATCCAGATGGGGGGTTGGTTTCAAAAAGAGATCAACAGCGTTGAAGATCTACAAGGTCTGAAAATGCGAATCCCGGGCTTTGCAGGCGAGATTCTTGCTGAGCTAGGTGCTAAACCGACGAACATTGCCCCAGGTGAACTTTACACGTCTCTAGAGCGTCGCACGATTGATGCACTAGAGTGGGTAGGTCCATCGCTGGATTTACGAATGGGCTTCCACAAAATCGCGCCTTACTACTACACAGGTTGGCACGAGCCGGGTTCAGAGCTTCAATTCCTAGTGAACAAGCGTACATGGAACAAGCTGCCTGAAGACCTACAAGAAATCTTACGTGTTGCAATGCGTACTGCGGCTTACGACATGTACACACAAGCAACGCACGAAAGTGGTAAGAACTGGGTTTCAATGAAGACAGAATACCCAGATGTACAAGTGAAAGATTTCCCACCAGAGGTTATGTCTGCTCTGAAAGAAGCGAACGATCGCCTACTGGCTGCACATGCTGAGAAAGATGAGCTAGCAAAAGAGATTCAAGCTTCACAAGCAAGCTACCTAGAGCAAGTACGTTCATGGACGGATATTTCACATAGAGCTTATCTAAATAGCCAAGCGAAATAATCGACAGTTGTTGAACTGAATCTAAATGAACCCGAAGCTTTTCTTATTGAGTATTTAAGAGTGAATAAGCCGAGGGTTCATTTAAAACATAATAACTAAGCAGGATAAATCCTGTATTACGCTCAAGAACCTTTTCTACGTCCTACAGCTCGTTACCTCAGCTGCGCGATGTCTTTTCAAATTCCATGGAGTCGGGAATGCGAAGTCTAATTTATATTGAACGCCTGTTTAATCGTATCGGTGACGCACTGGGATGGCTTTCCAGTATGTTGTTTATTTTACTTATCGCCAACGTCGTGTATGACGTTGTCATGAGATATGCCTTCAACGATGTCTCTATCGCCTTCCAAGAGATGGAATGGCACCTCTTCTCAGCCGTTTTCCTACTCGGTGTTCCTTATGCCATCAAGGCTGGTGGCCATGTTCGAGTTGACGTGTTCTATGAGCAACTGAGCTTTAAAGCACAAGCGATTATTGACCTGCTTGGCACGCTTATCTTTCTACTTCCGTTTTGCCTGCTGGTGGCTTGGTTTGGTATCGATGTTGCCAAAGAGAGTTATGAACTGGGTGAAACCTCAGGCGATCCCGGTGGCTTGCCATATCGCTGGATCATCAAAGCTATGATCCCGCTGTCATTCTTCTTAATGGCACTCAGTGGCGTAGGTTTAATCCTGCATTCGCTGAACAAGATTTTTAATCCGCACCTTATCCATGCAAACAATACTCATACAAAGAATAAGTAGAGGCTGAACATGATTGGAATAGTAATGTTTTTCGTAGCCTTGTTTGCGCTTTTACTTGGCTTCCCAGTGGCGTTTACCTTTGGTGGTATCGCGTTAATCTTTGGTGTTTGGGCTGAGGGCATTGAAATGTTTGCCTTCATGCCATATCGAATTCAATCCATTATGGAAAACACGGTTCTGATGGCCGTTCCATTGTTTGTTTTTATGGGGCTCGTTCTACAAAAGACCAAGCTTGCTGAGCAGTTGCTTGAGTCTATGGGGCGACTGTTTGGCGGCGTTCGTGGTGGTATCGCGATTTCAACCGTATTAGTAGGTTCACTACTTGCGGCTTCTACTGGCGTGGTTGGTGCTTCTGTTGTTGCTATGGGACTTATCTCCCTACCTGTAATGCTCAAGTACAATTACGACAAAGGCTTAGCCTGCGGCACTATTTGTGCGTCTGGTACGCTAGGGCAGATCATTCCACCCTCCATCGTATTGATTCTATTGGGTGATGTTCTAGGTGTTCCTGTAGGCGACTTGTTCCAAGCGGCGATTTGGCCGGGCGTGATGCTGGTCGGCGCGTACATCGTTTATATCTTGATATACGCAAAGCTACACCCTAAAGCGGCTCAACCTATTGAACGTGATGACTCCATCAGCCGTAAGCAGGAAGTGTTTAATGCACTGAAAGCGATTCTTCCGCCTCTAGCGTTAATCATTGTTGTACTGGGCTCTATCTTCGCAGGTGTTGCTACGCCAACAGAGTCAGCCGCATTAGGTGGCGCGGGTGCGATGATACTTGCACTGCTTTACGGTCAATTTAGTTGGTCGATGGTGTACGAGGCGTCGAAAGAGACGGTGAAAGTAACGGCGATGGTATTTGCTATCTTGTTGGGTGCAACGGCATTCTCAATGGCGTTTACCTACACTGGTGGCGACTATCTGGTTGAAGAGTGGATGCTACAACTGCCAGGTGAAAAATGGGGCTTCCTGATCATTACCATGCTGGTGATTCTGATTCTGGGTTTCTTCATCGACTTCGTAGAGATCTGTTTCATCATCGTGCCGATCATTGCGCCAGTTGCTGAACTGATGGGCATCAACATGACATGGTTCGCTATCCTTATTGCGATGAACCTACAAACTTCCTTCTTAACGCCGCCATTTGGTTTTAGTTTGTTCTATTTAAAAGGCGTAGCACCGAAAGGCGTGACGACTAAGGACATCTACCGAGGTGTGATGCCGTTCATTCTGATTCAAATCCTCGTACTTGGATCACTTCTCGCTTTCCCATCTTTCTATGGAATGTGAGTGAAGCCAAGAATGTGAATGATATGTTTCAACGGCTATCGATAAATTGCTAAAGTAAAACGGCTTATTGATGTTCAGTAAGCCGTTTTTTGTGAGGGAAAGGAATGCCTCTAAAAGCCAAGCTGATTTTGCTGACGTTGCTCCCGTTGCTGCTGGTAACGGCGAGTATTAGTTGGATCTCGCTGCACCAGACTAAGACGTTAGGCGCTAAAGAAGTCGAGATCTTTAGAGACAGCCTAATCAAGTCGCGTGAAAACGCCCTCAAAGACACGGTTGATCTCGCGTTCGACGCCATAGAACACGTCTATAACGATCCAAATATCCAAGAAGCCCAAGCCAAAAAAAAAGTTCGAACCATATTGTCTAAACTTAGATATGGCTCTGACGGGTACTTCTTCGCATACGATCGCCTCGGGACCAACTTGGTTCATCCAATTCAGCCAGAATTGATAGGCCAAAACCTACTCCAACTGCAAGATGAAGATGGCGATTTTCTGATAGAGGCTCTGTTAAGAGAAGCGCAAACCGGAGGCGGGTTTCACCAGTATTTGTGGCAAAAGCCTTCGACGGGTGAGGTGGTGTCTAAGCTGAGCTACGCCGCTTGGTTAGAGCGTTGGGACTGGATGATTGGCACCGGCTTGTATATTGAAGACGTACACCAAGAAGTGGCTTCGATGCAGGCTGCGATTAACAACAATATTGAAACCACGTTCTTTTCGATTGTGGTGATTTTGAGCGTAACGGTCGCGGTCATCATCGTGCTGACCTTGGCTATTAACATGCATGAACATCGGATTGCTGATAACAACCTAAAGGAACTGGCGCATAAGACGGTGATGTTCCAAGAAGACGAGAAGAAGCATCTAGCGCGTGAGTTGCATGATGGTATTAACCAATTATTAGTGTCGAGTCGTTGCCATTTGGAACTGCTCGGTAATAAGCTACAAAATGAAGACCTTAAAGCACATTTGAATAAGTCGCAGCATTCACTGATGCGAGCGATCGAAGAAGTGAGGCACATCTCGCATCAACTTCGTCCAAGTTCATTGGATGACATAGGCTTAGAAGCGGCATTGTCTTCATTACTGTTAGATTTTCAGGCGCACTCGGGCATAGAAGTCGAGACCATGTTTGCTACTCAACCTGGTAAGTTAAAGTCAGAGGCGGCGACGACCCTATATCGAGTCGTGCAAGAGTCGCTGAATAATATCGAGAAACATGCACAAGCGACCAAAGTAACGGTTATCGCTCAGCAAATTGGTAATGTGTTGCAACTACTGATTCAAGATAACGGTGTCGGTTTCAACACCTATAAAGCGATGGAAAAACGAGGGATCGGGCTGCGTAACATGAGAGAGCGAGTGGAGTTCATCGGTGGTGACTTTGAATTGATGAGTGAGATTGGCCTCGGAACGGAAATTACAGTGTTACTGACACTAGAGGGATTAATGAATGAGTGAAGTTATTCGAGTTGTGATTGCTGATGATCACCAAGTGGTACTGGATGGCTTTATGGCGAGATTGGAACTCGAGCCAGATATTAGCGTGATAGGTACGGCCAGCAATGGACTAGAAGCCGTAGAGGTCGTTAAGTCTCTGCGCCCTGATGTGGTGTTGATGGATATCAGCATGCCTATCATGAATGGCATTGATGCCACCCATCTGATTAAAGAAGAAGACTCAGAAGCCAAGGTCCTGATGCTGACCATGCATAACAACCGTGAATACATCATGAAGGTGATGCAGTCGGGTGCTGTCGGTTACATGTTGAAAGAGATTTCGGCTGAAAAAATGGTACAGGCAATCAAAACGGTCAATCAAGGATCGACCTATTTCTGTGAAAAAGTGACTCAAAACTTGTTCACCCAGCCAATTACTCCGACGCCATCGGTGAAGAATCCACTGAGTCGACGTGAGGAAGCTGTACTGAAATTAGTGGCGAAAGGCGAGAGCAGTAAAGAGGTGGCGAAGGCGCTGAATATTAGCTATCGAACTGTCGAAACCCATCGACAAAACATTAAGCATAAACTCGACATTCACTCTACCGCAGAGCTTGCCAAGTACGCTGTCAATTGTGGGCTTGTGGATTGATCTTTCCTTTGAAGTAAATAGTCAGCTCAAAGCAAGCCTATGAGTCTTAATGGTGCATAGGTTAGGTGATTATGATTGCTTATGTGCCTAAGCTTATTGCTAGGTTTACGAACTGAAAATCAATTGGTTAAGCACCAAAATGCTTTGAGTTAAAAGTATTTTTGATAAAAAGGTCGACAGGGTCGACCTTTTTATCGTCATAAACTTGAGTAATTACGTGAATATTGTTTGAAATTCCATCGAACCGATTCTAGTTTACTGAAAACAACAAGTTAACCTGCTAAACTTCAGACATCCAAGTATTTGAATTATTGTGACAACAGCTTGTACTACTTGGATCGTAGGTTCGAGTTTGTAATTAAGTCGCAGGTAAGTAAGGAATACGAGGTCAATAGACCCTAATAGAATTCCGTAGAGAGGGATAATGACTAAAGGTATAGATAAATACAGTATCGACAGTACGGATTACACTGTCGGTCAAGATAACGTCCAAAAATGGGGTTTTGATGTTCATAACCCAGTATTTGGTATTAGTGCGGGACTTATCGCTTTGTTCCTGATCGGTGTTCTTATTACAGATACCGCTTCAGCAAAGGCTGCGCTAGATGGCGTTAAAGGCCAGATTATCAATTCGTTTGATTGGCTTTTCATCTGGTCGGGTAATATTTTCGTAATTTTCTGCTTAGGTTTGATTGTTTCTCCGTACGGCAAAATCCGCCTTGGTGGTGTTGATGCGACGGCAGATTACTCATTCTTCTCTTGGCTATCGATGCTGTTTGCCGCAGGTATGGGTATCGGCTTGATGTTCTGGAGTGTGGCAGAGCCAGCGGCTTACTTCACGGGTTGGTTTGAAACTCCGTTAGGTGTTGAACCAAACACACCAGAAGCTGCAAAACTGGCATTGGGCGCAACCATGTATCACTGGGGTCTACACCCTTGGGCGATTTATGGCGTAGTAGCACTGTCACTTGCGTTTTTCTCTTACAACAAGGGATTGCCTCTTTCTATCCGTTCTATCTTTTACCCAATTTTAGGTGATAGAGCTTGGGGCTGGGCAGGTCACATTGTTGATATTCTTGCTGTACTTGCAACGCTATTTGGTCTGGCGACATCGTTAGGTCTTGGTGCACAACAAGCGGCAAGTGGTATTCAGCATGTATTCGGCATTGAAGCGGGCCTAGGTCTGCAAGTTATTGTGATTACAGCGGTGACTTTATTGGCGGTAGTATCAGTACTTCGTGGTATTGATGGTGGCGTTAAAGTTATCAGTAACATCAACATGTTGGTGGCTTTCCTACTGCTTATCTTAGTGGCTCTAATCGGCTACGCGGTGACTTTAGGTTCTATCCCAACGACATTGATGGCATACATTGAAAACATCATTCCGTTGAGTAACCCTCACGGTCGTGAAGATGAAACGTGGATGCACGGTTGGACTGTATTCTACTGGGCTTGGTGGATCTCATGGTCTCCATTCGTAGGTATGTTTATCGCACGTGTTTCTAAAGGTCGTACGGTTCGTGAGTTCATCACAGCAGTACTGATTGTACCGACTACAGTGACTATCATTTGGATGTCAGTATTCGGTGGCATGGCGATTGACCAAATCGTGAATAACGTTGGTATTCTTGGTCAAGACGGCCTAACAGATGTATCACTAGCAATGTTCCAAATGTTTGATGCACTGCCGTTCGGGACTCTGCTTTCAATCATTGCGGTTGTATTGGTTCTAGTATTCTTCATTACATCGTCTGACTCAGGCTCTCTAGTAATCGACAGCATCACCGCGGGTGGTAAAGTTGATACGCCTGTGCCTCAACGTGTGTTCTGGGCGTTCCTAGAAGGTGCGATTGCTGTGGCTCTATTGTGGGTTGGTGGTACTGAAGCAGTACAAGCTCTACAAGCGGGTGCAATCTCTACAGCATTGCCATTCACCATCATTCTATTACTGATGTGTGTGAGCTTGCTAATGGGTATGCGTACAGAAAAACGCTAGGCTTTGTAAGCTGAAATCTACTGCAATTTATACGCAGTAGAGTGGTAAATAATATGAAGGCAGAAGAGGAAACTCTTCTGCCTTTTTTGTTTCTTCTTTACCGTGTTTTCTTGTCTCTTTTTAACATGTGAAGTGCGATAAAAATACTAATAACCGTAGAGATAATGCCGCCTTAAATTTGGCGACAAGCCAAGGAATTGACATTAGGTAAGCTTATGGTTTGCTTAAAATTATATTCCGATATTAAATTATAAAATTGCTCGAATTTAATACTGATATTGGGTAGTATGCGCGAGATTTCCCACCACTCGTGAAACTTTGACATGAAACTAACACTAAAGCAGAAGTTGATAGGCGCTAGCCTATCTGCTGTTGTCGTTATGGCTACAGCGTTGACTTGGTTGTCAGCAAACCAATTATTTGAACAGACTCGTAATGGCGTATACCTACGAGCTGAAAGCGTATCTGAAGCAGCATCTGAAGGTATTAAAAACTGGATTGATATCCGTACTGATATCGCATCAGCATTTAATGACTTTTCACGAGAGGATGATGTTGTTCCTTTCCTTAGACAAGCTCGTGTAGCGGGTGGCTTTGACGATATCTTTTTAGGTACTCCAGAAGGTGGAATGTACCGTTCACATCCTGAACGTAATCGTGCAGATTACGATCCTCGTCAACGTCCTTGGTACCAAGAAGCAAACGCTGCAGGTAAGCAAATCATTACTACGGCTTACCAAGATGCAATCACCAAAGCACTTCTAGTAACGATCGCAGAACCTGTTCGCCACAACGGCCAACTTGTTGGTGTTGTTGGTGCAGACGTACTGATCGACCAGTTGGTTAACGATGTAATCAGCCTTGATGTTGGTGACAACGCTTACGCAATGCTAATTGATGCCTCTGACGGCACATTCCTAGCACACCCAGATTCAGCACTAAGCTTGAAGCCGGTAAGCCAACTTTCAAACGATATCTCTATGCCTATCATCGAAAACGCAGTGCGTACGGGTAGCATCGAGATCATCAAAGAGCGCGGCGCAGACAAGCTGCTTTACTTCACGAAGGTGCCTAACACTAACTGGATCTTCGCGGTTCAGATGGACAAAGCAACAGAAGAAGCGAACCACTCAACGCTACTTACTCAGTTGATCATCACTGCTGTCGTTATTACGCTCATCGTAATCGTACTCGTGTCTTGGTTAGTAAGCTTCCTATTCCGCGACCTAAACCGCGTTTCAGCAGCACTTGAAGAAATTGCTTCAGGTGAGGGCGATCTTACTCAACGCCTTGAGCCTAAGAGCGACGACGAAATTGGTCAGCTTGCAGCAAACTTCAACCGCTTTGTGGGTAACATGCACACCATGGTGATCAAGCTAAGCGAAGTATCTGCTGCGCTAGGCAACCAAGCACGTCAAACGGCTTCTCAAGCTGAAGAACGTAGTGCTCGCATCCAGATGCAACAAGACGAAATCAACATGGTAGCGACAGCTGTTAACGAAATGGCTGCGGCAACACAAGAGATCGCGGGTAACGCTGACCACACGGCACAGAATTCATCTGAAGCGGTTGGTGCGTGTGAGCACGGTACTGGTCAAGTGACACAGACTCAAAGCTCAATCCAAAACCTTGCTCAAGAAGTTCAAATCGCAACAAACGTGATTCTAGAACTTGAAGAGCACGGCAACAGCATCAACGCTATCTTGTCGAACATTCAAGGTATCGCAGAACAAACTAACTTACTTGCACTTAACGCGGCGATTGAAGCAGCACGTGCCGGTGAGCAAGGTCGTGGTTTCGCAGTAGTAGCGGATGAAGTTCGAGTTCTGAGCCAACGTACACACGGTTCAACGCAAGAAATTCAACAAACGATTGAGTTGCTGCAAGGTACAACAGGCAAAGCGGTTAACATCATGAACGATAGCCGTACACTTGCTGAAACCAGTGTTGATGACGCGAACTCAGCGGCTGCAAGCCTAACGCAAATCCATGCTGCTGTTGAACGCATCAGTGACATGGCAACACAGATTGCTTCTGCTGCAGAAGAGCAAGCGTCAGTAACGTCTGAGATTACTCGTAACACTGAAGGAATCCGTGACGTATCTAACGAGCTAGCAGACGAAGCACACCAAGCTGCAGAGCAAGCTGCGCAGCTTTCTGAACTGTCTCACGAGCTAGAAAGCGAAATCAGCCGCTTCAAGCTGTAATCGAAGCCAATATAACAAAGCCCTGACTTAGGTTGGGGCTTTGATGTATCTGTACAATCTAGACTAACGAGTTATTTAAACTCAAACTTGCCCTTCATGATTGCCCAGTGGCCCGGGAATGAACATAGGAAAGAGTAGTCGCCACCGGCTGTCATTTTCTCTGTGCTGAAAGTGATTGAGGTTGACTCGCCACCACCGATAACACGAGTGAAGGCGTAAATGCGGCTGTCGTCAGGTTTTACGTAGTTATTGTCGATACCTGCCGACATACCATCGATGCCTACTGCTTGTAGCGACGCAGTGTCTGTTATAACGACGTTGTGACCCATTGATTGGGCTGGCATAGAACCAGTATGGTTTAGCGTCAGCTTCGCTTCTTTACAGCTCGCTGGAACGCTTAATGTGTCAGTTGAAAATTTCATTTGATCACTAGCATCAATCGATACTTCACATTCCGAGCTCGCTTGAGCGGTAAAGCTAGCACCTACAAGCGCTATCGTTGTTGCGATTAATCGTAAAGACATACACTGTTCTCCATTATTTTAGGGGGAGGTTATTCCATGAGATTGATCAATACGTATTATCCTAGAAAGATGATCATAGTAATGTGCTACGACTTGAATTATGCGCAACTCGTTACTTATAAATGGTAAGTTTTTGTAGGAAAGGGCAAAACTAATCAGCGCATGAACAACCGTTTAGGGGGGAATGGTTGCTCGATACTAGAATTACAGACAACAAAAAGCCCGAGTATGAACTCGGGCTTTGAATGGTTTTCTTTATAACTTATGAAGGAGCTAGATTGCCTGACGAAGTTGGAAGTAACGTCCTTCTTCGTTTAACAGCTTCTCGTGAGAGCCGTTTTCAACAATCTCGCCTTGTTCAATCAGAACGATAGAATCCATCGACTCTAGACCAATCAAACGGTGTGTAATGAAGATAACCGTCTTGCCTTCGAAGTGTTTCTCGAACAGCGTCATGATGCTTTGCTCTGTTTGCTTATCTAAGCCTTCTGTTGGCTCATCGAGAAGCAGGATAGGGGCATCATGAAGGATTGCACGTGCAATACCAATACGGCGCTTCTCACCACCAGACAGTTGACGACCACCGTCACCCAACCAGCTATCAAGCGCGTTATTCTCCAGCAGCTTTTCTAGACCAACATCTTTTAGGATATTCGCTAAGTGATCATCGGTCGCTTCTGGTCTTGCAATCAACAAGTTGTCACGCAAAGTACCATTTAGAATGTCGACACGTTGGCTTACCACACTGATTGATTCACGAAGCTGTGATTCATTCCACTGCGTCAGTTCAATGCCCGCGATTGAGATGTAACCCTTCTTAGGATCCCAGTAGCGAGTCAGAAGCTGAATCAGAGTCGATTTACCAGAACCCGTTTGACCCACAATCGCAACCTTGTGCGTGGCAGGGATCGTTAGGTCGACAGCGTTCAGAACACTGCGCTCAGAGTCAGGGTAGTTGAACGTCACGTTTGAGAACGTAATATCCAGTGGCTTGTTGATGTCGAGCTTCTCTTCAGCAAACTGAACTTCAGGCTCAGACAGAATAACTTCGTTCAAGCGACGAGCTGAAGACAAAGTTTGACCTAAATGCTGGAATGCACCTGCAATTGGCATTAATAGCTCGAAGCTTGCCATGGTTGCGAATGCCATTAGCGCGATGAACGGGTCTGGTGCATTACCACCCACGCCGTCAGCCGCAAGCCAAAGCATAAGAACCAGCGTCAAACCGTTGAACAGCATTAGCGCTGCTGAAGCCATACCGGTTAGGTTAGCGTTCACAAACTGATTCGCCATCAGCTTGCGTTGCGTTTCTAGAATTGCATTGCGGTAACGCTCTTCAGCACCGAACAGAGTTAGCTCGCTGTAGCCTTCAATCCAATCTAGCGTTGTCACACGAAGATCCGCTTTGTTCTGTGTCAGCTCACCACCGTTACGTTTACCCAATTTGTAGAACAAGATTGGCCAAACCAACAGCATGATCAGAAGGATAGAACCTAAGATTAAACCTAGTGAGCTATCGAACCACATTAAGAACAGAGTCAGGAAGAAAATCCCGAACACACCCACCGTCACAGGGCTTACTAAGCGCAAGTACACGTGATCCATCGCGTCGACATCAGCAACCAAGCGGTTCAGAAGATCAGCATCACGAAGGTTTGAAATACGACCTGGGATCAGCGGAGCCAGCTTCTTGAAGAAGAAGATACGCAGATCAGTTAACAATTTGAATGTTGCATTGTGGCTGACAACACGTTCACCCCAACGACCCGCAGTACGGCTCATTGCCAAACCACGTACACCACCACCCGGTAGCATGTAGTTGAAGGTTTCACGTGCAATCGTAAGGCCAGCAACCGCAGAAGCTGAAATGAACCAGCCTGATAGCGTTAACAAGCCAATAGAAGCCGACAGAGTAGCAAAAGCCAATAGCATGCCTAGCGATAGGCCAAACCAATGCTTTTTATAGAGTTTCAGGTAAGGCAGTAAATCACGCATCTAAATTACCCTTATTATCTTGTTGAGCTAAGTTCGCGTTCAGCATCTCTTCAAACAAACCACCCGCAGTCGAAAGCTGAGAGTAATGACCTTGTTCAACCAGACCACCATCGCGCATAACCAGAATGTTATCGACCGATTGAAGCGGAGCGAGTTGGTGCGTCACAAGTAGGGCAGTGCGGCTTTCGATATTGCTATTGATGCCTTTCATTACCAACTGTTCGCTACGAGTATCTAAGCTGGCAGTGGGTTCATCGAGCAACCAGAACTGACCGTCTTGAATCATTGCGCGAGCTAGAGCCAAACGCTGAGATTGACCCACAGACAGACCGCCAGAGCGATCAGAAATCATGTAATCCAAGCCGTGCTCATTTACGAATTCGTTAGCAAAAGACTGCTCAAGTGCATTCTCGACAACTTGGTCAGTGATATCGTGCTTACCTAGAGTAACGTTGTCACGAATTGTGCCGTGCAGTAGCAACGGGTTTTGACCAACCCAACTAATCGTTTTACGCCAAGAGGCTAAGTCTAGGTCACGCAGTTCAATGCCATTGATTTTCAAGCTTCCTTCATAAGGCATGAAACCAAGAATGGCGTTGATCAAACTTGTTTTACCCGCACCACTTGGACCAACTAACGCAGTCGATTGGCGAGTATTCAGTGCAAACGAGATAGGGCCAACCAGTTGAACACCTTCAGGGCTTAACACTTTGAGATCTTGAGCTTCAATATTGATGCCTTGAGCCGGATCAAGCTGAGTGTCGCCTGATTTAACCTTAGTGATGTCGGTTTCTAGGAACTCGACAATACTTTCAGCTGCGCCAACCGCTTGTTGCTTCGCGTGGTAGAAAGTACCTAAATCACGCAGAGGTTGGTAAAACTCTGGCGCCAAGATAAGGATAAACAAACCTGCGAATAGCGTAATGCCAACGCCGTAGTGGCCGAAGTTAAGCTCGCCGATGTAAGTGAAACCAAAGTAAACCGCCGTCATCGCAATCGAGATAGACGTGAAGAACTCAAGTACTGCAGACGACAAGAAAGCGATCTTCAATACATCCATGGTGCGCGTTCTGAACACCTCAGATGCACCTTTCAATACTTCTGTTTCAGCGTTTGTGCGGTCAAATAGACGGATGGTTGTCATTGACTGCAAACGGTCGTAAAAGTGACCAGAAAGACGTTGCAGTGCTTTGAAGTTTTTACGGTTTGCATCGGCTGCTTTCATGCCAACCAATGCCATGAACATCGGCACCAGTGGCGCAGTCAGCAAGAAGATAAGGCCAGCTGCCCAGTTTACAGGGAATACCACGACCAAAATAATGAATGGAATCATTACCGACAAAGACATCTGAGGTAAGTAACGAGAGAAGAAGTCCTGCATGTCTTCTACTTGTTCTAGCAACAGGGTTGCCCACGTACCGGCAGGTTTGCCTTTGATATAAGCAGGGCCTAACTCACGTAACTTATCAAGGATGAGTTGCCTGATGTAAACACGGATCTGTTCACCACAGCGATAACCTGCGATCTCACGTCCCCATGTACAGCCAGCACGGCCAACGACCGATAATGCCAAGCCTGCGAAATGACCAACCAGTTCAGATTTATCGACATTCTCGATGATCAGCTGGTGAAGAATAGAGGCGAGAAGAGCTGCTTGAGCAATTAAAAACACGCTTGAAAGTACGCCAAGGCTAATCGCAATCATAAGCCAGCGTTTCGCTAACTTACTCTGTTGCTTAAGCCACTTATTCAAGCTGCGTTGTTTTTTCTTATCCATTATGAAGGCTTAATGATAATTATTATTTGTTGAGGGCGGGTAGTATACAAAAGAAAGCCCAGTGGATATACCGCTGGGCTCTAGGGATTTACAACAAATTGTGATGATGCCCTGCATCTACTGAGGCGAGAGTTCAGATAATCAAATCTGCAATCTCAGATTTACTTATCGTTAAGACCATCTAGGAAGCGTTCAGCATCCAATGCAGCCATACAACCCGTGCCTGCAGAAGTAATTGCTTGACGGTAGTTGTGGTCCATTACATCACCCGCAGCGAACACGCCTGGGATGCTGGTTTGTGTCGCGTTACCTTCAAGGCCAGACTGAACGATGATGTAGTCATCTTTCATATCCACTTGGCCTTTGAAGATGTCAGTGTTTGGTTGGTGACCGATAGCAATGAATGCGCCCATTACTTCGATATCTTCTGTCTTATCAGACTGAGTATCTTTAATACGAACGCCAGTCACGCCCATGTCGTCGCCTATAACTTCGTCTAGCGTGCGATCAGTGTGAAGAACAATGTTGCCGTTCTCTACTTTGTCCATTAAACGCTTCACAAGAATCTTTTCAGCGCGGAACGTGTCACGACGGTGAACTAGATGAACTTCAGACGCGATGTTAGACAGGTAAAGTGCTTCTTCAACCGCCGTGTTACCACCACCCACAACCGCTACTTTCTGGTTGCGGTAGAAGAAACCATCACACGTTGCACAAGCAGAAACGCCGCGGCCTTTGAATGCTTCTTCAGACTCTAAACCTAGGTACTTAGCTGATGCACCTGTTGAGATGATCAACGCATCACACGTGTACTCGCCAGAATCGCCTTTAAGACGGAAAGGGCGGTTTGAAAGGTCTACTTCGTTAATGTGGTCGAACAGGATCTCTGTTTCAAAGCGCTCTGCGTGCTCTTTCATGCGATCCATCAGTGCTGGACCCGTTAAACCTTCAGCATCTCCCGGCCAGTTTTCCACTTCTGTTGTGGTTGTAAGCTGACCACCTTGCTGCATACCCGTAACAAGTACTGGGTTTAGGTTTGCACGAGCAGCGTAAACTGCAGCTGTATAGCCAGCAGGGCCAGAACCAAGAATCAATAAATTACAGTGCTTTACGTCGCTCATGAGGACTCCGAAATTGAAATTGTTTTTATTTATAATCGCTTAGGATTGTATGGAAAATATGGAGGCAATAAAAGGTTAAACAAGGGCTGAAGTGTAATTAATCGTTATAGTTTAGAACTTAATGGAGACAAACGTTTCCGTGGCTGGAAGATCGGTGAAAGCACCTAAAGGCTTTGCGGGAAGGGGTTGTGGCGTGTTTAGTAAGCTAAACGAGAAATTAATAATTGTAATTTTTATGCTAGCAAGCCAACGAAATGAGTTGGGGTGAGGAAAATCCTATTCAGCTTGAGTTAGAGATTAAGACTTCCACACATTTACTTGGTCTCGCTAGGGCAATAGCAAAAATCAAGTAACAAAAAAGCTCCGTGAAGGAGCCTTTCTAATTTTATTTGGTCTTTTTCGGCGCTGATGGTATTCCATCTTTCACGAATCTAACTCCCGAAGGTGGCTTCGGTGGAGGAGGTGGAGAAGCGGGTTTTTTTTCAGTCATTCCTTTACTTTCCTTTAGGGGATTGTGGCGGATTCTTTGCAGAAAACGGCTTTTCTACATTACTTTTTACACTCCTAATACCTGACGGTTTTGGGGGCGGAGATGGTTTCTGTGTTTGTGGCGTTGAGTCGCTCGACATAATTATAGGCTCCAGTGAGATTTTTCTCTTCGATTAAAATAGGTTTTGTAGGGTGTGTTAGATCCAGCTTGAAATACACAAAAATGATAAAAGCTATAACGAATGGAACGAATGAAATAACCATCCATTTCGTTGATTCGAAAGACTTCTGTGAGCGAGCATCATTTAACAATGCATTATGGTGCGTAGAATTTATCAGGTTTTCTTTAATGAATTTATTAAGTTCAAGTTCAGCTGGATTATCACCGTCATGATACTTCTCATAGTAGGTATGCATTTCCTGATAGTAATCATCAAAAACCTTTGGGGTTTCTATGTATTGATATACGTTCCCATAAAAGCTAAAAACTGAATACCTGAGGCTCATACCAAGAAGAAAAAGGTAAATAGCAACAAAAAAATAATAAGAGTATGAAACGAGAAGATCACCACTATCATCGACTACTTGAACCATGTATGAGGTTAAGTTTAACCAAGCAAACGCAAAGACAATTAATGCTTGTAGTTTAAGGTCTATTTTTTGTTTCATGTCCAATTCGTGATAGTACTGCTTCTCATAAAAAACAAATTTATTATCATTATACATATGCAAGTAAAGCCTTAGATAGACTCCGAGTAGAGCCTGTTTTTCTCTTCGAATTACCTATCCAAATTATGAAAAATAGGTCGCCAAATTGCTAATGATCGGAGTTCCTACAGTAACAATGCCAGAAGTAACATTGAGCCATTTTACTAAAGCTGATTGGGATATTTTGTCGATTACAGTTTGGCTATCTTTAGTGCTGTCATCGCGAACGATTTTAGCAACTTCAAGAAGCAACTCTTGAGGTGTGTCTTTTGGTAATCCAAGCTTTGATAAGTCCGACTCAGAAATGTAAAAATCGAAACCAATTTTTATATCCTCAAAATCACAATTATCTACATCAACCATCATTTTTTCGGGTGCTCTAACGGCAGTATCAACTCGTTTAAAATTGCTATTTTTTATGTTTAGCGGCATTTCTATTTCCTCGTTAGCATTACTTTTTACGTTAATTCCCATATTACAATTCGTGACAGCAAGATGATCGATATCAATAGAGGAAGCAGAGTCCATATCTACTGCTGTACCACAGTTTGTTATTTGGCAATCTTTGATACTAATAGTACTGCTTCTTGAAACTATGCCTTTTGATTGCGTTCTTCTTAATAGTGACTCAACAAAGTGGATAACTTCGACCTTGTTTAAATAGTGGGTCAAGACATCACATAGACAACCGGGAGGCGGGCGTCTCTTGGTTACTTCGTAGAGAGTTAAATAGCAACGAACAGCGTAACAAATAGGTGTAACTTTCATCGTATTCCTTTCTAAATTCACACCTAAACAGTATGATGTTTAGGTGATCTATTAGCAACAGGTGGCATAAAGGATTTTATCGATTTAGCTCACAATATAAGTTGATATGTCACATATAGTGAGGTTAACTCGTCACTGATAGTTCTGTCGAATTTACCCCCTTGATACAAAACGAAGGCTCACAACGAACAGCATTAGAAGAATGGACAACTTTTAGTAGGGGAAAAGCCTATGAACAGGGTGTGAATGAGTATAAGCACTAAGTGAAAGTGGGGCATAAACGTGTTAGTGAAGAGTCTCTAACATTTGTGAATACCTACTAATGTTCTTGGCTGTCAAAAAACACTAACTAAACTCTCTTCTCAATATTCCACTTCAAACACTTTCTAGGCTAAAAGAGCAATCAACTCGCTCCCTAAAAAGAAGTAAACCATTTGGGGCGGCCGAGTTCCCCCCGAACTCGACCTGTTCCAGACGCGCAAGCAAAGGCGTTTGGTTTCTGGCGTACTCATAAATTAACCAATTTCAGTTTGTTGTGTAAATAATCAATAGTTTGGCAATTGATAGGTAGGTCGTATTTCGCGGTGCAAAAGCATAGAAATGAATGATGGCGAGTGTGATGCCTGAACTCAGGCAAGGAGGCTGGCGTATTAAAGGGAAAGGGCTGACACAATATGAAACATAGCTTGCTAGTTTATAATATCGTTAAATTTAAATTTGCAGGGATTTATAACTAGCTAGTGGAGTGTGCTAGTTTTAAGAGTTGGTCATCTTTTATTCTGGTGTTATGCACTGCTTTTGAATTTAAAGTTAGTTTTACTATCTGAATTATTATTTCTGACGGGATAAATGATTGTTTAATGTTGATTTGACAAGATCTTCAAGTATCCTTTATGTAAACAAAACGTTAAATATCGAAAGTAAATTAACAATCATTAAGGAGTCGATGATGTTACATGCTCACGAAAATACCCTACATATTACCCACCTCAGTAACCACGCGGTTGAGGAGTTGTCACCTTCATTCTCTAAGCTACCAAGTACAGAGCATGCGGATGGCCAGTTTCGATTGAGAAGGTACTCGGTGGTTCAATTCAGTAATGGACAAGTCGTTGAGCTAGACAAACATAACTTTGTTCAGTCTGAAAACATTAATCACTTTCAAGGTGATGTTGTTCGTCAGTTCGAGCCGATTGAAGCACCAATTCTAAGCAGCCAAGGCATGCAAGAGATGTGTGAACTGTTTATTGAAACCAACGGGCTTGAAGACGGACAAGAAATCGAAATCCACCAAATTCGTATCGCTGCCATTTATGAAGAGACGCAGGTTGCGCCAGAAGGCGTGCACCAAGATGGCTTCGACCACATCGCGTTAATTGGTGTGAACCGTCATAACATTGTGGGTGGCGAGATCATGCTGTACCAAGATTCTCATGAAGCACCGTTCTTTAGAAAAGTGCTTGAAGACGGCGAAGTTGCAATGCTTGCAGACAGTAAGCTATGGCACAACGCACAGCCAATTCGCACCATAGAGCACGACGAGATGGGTTACATGGATGTGTTTGTTCTAACGGCTAAGGATGCGCGCAATGTCCTTCACTCTTAATGATGTGCGCCAGCAGTTTAGCGCGCTAGGCCAATACCATAACGGTAAGCCGGTGACCTTTTTTGATGGGCCGGGTGGCTCTCAGGTTCCTGAAAATGTTTTAGCATCCATGACGGAATACCTTGGGCACTTTAATTCAAACCTAGGCGGTCATTACTTTTCTAGCCAGAAGACCACAGGTTTAATGCAGCAAGCGAGAGAAGCGGCACAAGCGCTACTCCATGCTGAGTCTTCTGGCAACGTTGTGTTCGGTGCGAACATGACCTCGCTGACCTTCCAACTTAGCCGAGCGATCAGCCGCGATTGGAAAGAGGGCGATGAAGTTATCGTCACGGCGCTAGACCACTACTCGAACGTATCGAGCTGGCAGCAAGCGGCAGACGACAAAGGCGCGATAGTTCGCCAGGTTCGTGTCGACGAGTCAGATTGCAGTTTGGATATGGCGCATTTTGAGTCACTGTTGAACGAGAAAACCAAGCTTGTCGCGGTGACGTTTGCTTCGAACACGACTGGCTCTATTGTCGACATGGCAAAAGTTATTGAGCTTGCACATCAGCATGGTGCGCAGGTTTATGTCGATGCCGTTCATTACGCGCCACATCACTTGATCGATGTTCAGCAGCTGAATTGTGATTTCTTAGCGTGTTCAGCGTATAAATTCTTCGGCCCGCATGTGGGCATTGCTTATGTTGCACCTCAATGGCTACACACGTTAAAGCCTTACAAGGTTGAGCCTGCAACCAATATCGGCCCAGGCCGTTTTGAAACCGGAACACAAAGCTTTGAAGGCCTTGCAGGTGTGATTGCGGCGGTAGATTACTTGGCGCAATTCGGTGAGCCAACCGACTCATTGCGTTCTCGTTTAGAGCAAAGCTACGCGCTTTATAATAAGCATGAAAGCCAGCTCAGTGAGTACTTCCTTAAACGCTTGTCTGATCTTGAAGGGGCAAAGCTTTACGGGAAAACAGAGTTTGATTCGAACCTAAGAACGCCAACCTTTGCGGTTACCTTTGAAAACCATTCTCCAGAGTTCATCGCCAAGAAGCTGGGTGAACATAATATCTGTGTGTGGAACGGACATTTCTACGCATTAGGTTTGGTGAAACAGTTGGGTATTGAAGAGCAGGGCGTGGTGCGTATTGGTTGTATGCATTACAACTCGATTGAAGAGATCGACTTGCTGTTCAATGTGCTTGAAGGGATCTTGCGAAGCCATTAGTAGAAGTAATTAGCAAGAAGTCACGAGCACTTAATAGCGACAGAATTAGAAAAGAGCATACTTCTCTCATGAATAGTGAGTAGGAAATATGCTCTTTTTCGTTTCAGCGCGCTTATTTAGTTATCGCCTGTGACCTAATCAATACAGCGATTCGACTAAGAAAGCTGCTCAACAATTGCTACACCCACTGCGTGTGCGCTAGTTGGGTTCTGGCCAGTAATTACTCGCTCATCAACAATCACAAGTTCTTGCCACGGTTGAACCTTGTTGAAACGCGCTGCGCCACGAGCAAGCGACTCTTCCAGTAGGAATGGAATGTCGTTGATCGTACCAAAGTCGATCTCTTCTTCACGTGTAAAGCCAGTCACCGATTTAGAGCTTAGTAGCTTCTCGCCGTTGCTCAGAACAATCGGAAGCAGCGCCGCAGGGCCGTGACATACTGCCGCGACAATACCACCATCTTCATAATGCTTTGCTGCGATGCTAGCGAACTGTTCATTGGTTGCTAAATCTGAAAGCAAACCGAATCCACCTGGGTAGAAGATAGCATCGTAGCTTTCAGTATTGATTTGGCTTACTGGAATCGTATTGTTGATGCGGTTCTGGAAGTCATCATCCGCCAAGATATCAGCGTTAACCACATCTCCTTCAATATCCGTTCCGTAGAGTGGGGCTTTGCCACCATTGATAGAAGCGATGTCGTACTCAAAACCCGCAGCAATGATCTCTTTGAGAGCATGAGTCAGTTCAGGCGCATAAGTACCATTCGCTTGATCTGTATCGCCTAGTGTTGCGTGGTTAGTTACAGGTATTAGTATTTTTTTCATGATTCGTCCCTTTGAGCTGCTGTTTTTTTTATTTAGGTGCTGACGCTTTTCGTTAAGCACTGAAGCTTTTCGTTAGGCGCTAGGTATCGCGTTGTTACTTAGCTATCGCCGCCTTGTTGTATCTAATACTAGTTCCAAACTGATTAGGTGATAATATACGAAACAGGCAAAACATTGTTGCTATATAGCAAAGATAAGATACGGGTAGATTAAGTATGGACAGCTTTGAAGGTATTAATGAGTTTGTTGCGGTAGCCGAGTGTCACGGCTTTTCTGCAGCAGCAAAACAGTTGGGTTGCAGTACTAGTCATGTCAGTCGCCAAGTTTCAAGGTTGGAAGAGAGAGTTGGCGTGGCGTTGCTTGCGCGTTCAACACGGATGGTGAGCCTGACCGAATCGGGTCATACCTATTATCAGCAGTGCAAAGACTTGGTCATTGGGCTGCAACAAGCGAATGAACAAGTCACGTCTCAACAAACTCAGCTTAGCGGTACATTACGTGTTAGTGCTGCAGGCGCGTTTGCAGAAAATCATGTCGCAGCGGCGCTGATGGAGTTTGCTAAAGATCATCCTGAGCTCACCATAGAAATGAATTTCAATACCAAGATGGTTAACTTCATCGAAGATGGCATCGATTTCGCGATTCGTTATGGTCGATTGGACGATTCAGGATTGGTGGCAAGAAAGCTGGTTGATCGCCCGATGGCAGCGGCAGCAAGCAAAGATTACATTGCTGAGTTTGGTGCTCCAGCGAATCCAGAACAACTCAAGCTGCACAGCTGTATTATCGCCAACAGTGACCAGTGGTTGTTCGAGAACGATGGAAATCCGCTAACCGCAGTCAGAGTTCATGGCCGTTGGAAAAGCAACAATTCAAGCGCTGTACTGAAAGCTTGCGAAGAGGGGCTTGGCATCGTTTATCTTCCTAAAAGCAGTTTCAATGGCAGTCTTAGCAATGGAAAACTCGTCCCTGTGTTAGAAGAGTATTGGGGAGCGGGCACAAGCAGTTGGATTGTTTATCAGAACCGTCGTTTTCTTCCACAGAGAGCACGGTTAGCTATCGACTTCTTAGTCTCATATTTCTCTGATTGGAATGAATAGTTCGTAGGTTTAAAGAATAGTGCGCAGGTTTAAAAGAATAGCGAACAGGATTTGAAGTGGTTGGGAGCGGATTCTTTCATCAGTTCAAGGCCAAAAGTAGAAAAAGATAATGGTTACATTGGTATAGGTTATCTATTTCTGTTTTTTGACGCGAATAATGGGATTGAGATGCTTGTCTACTTTTACTAACTCGTGTTGGCAATTGAGTTGTAGAGAAGGCCGCAACAGTACGATATACTAGATGGCATATTAATGTCCCTAGCGCGTGATAGATTGTGTGGAAGCGTTGGCAGGATGTGTTGTTATGCTCCAGTTCGTGAAGTATAGCTATAATGCGGAGTTGGCAATGTCTTCAATAAATTTCGAATCCACGTACGGTGTAATAACTATTCAAGATATGAATGTAGTTAGTGTTGACGCTAATTATGCTCGTATTTATGGATACCAATCACCCGAAGAACTACTTTCTAATATCGATAGCTTTCTAGATTTAATCTCAGAAGATTACCATGTTTTAGCTTATCAAAATTACCTTGAAACGGTCAGCGGTCAACGAGATCCTCAGGTTCATACTTATACCAATGTTGATCGTAACGGTAGAGAGTTCACAGTGTTTTCTATCGACCATGTTACGGAGTGGCAGGGAAGACCTGCACTGCAAGTTACAGTGATCGATCTTTCCCCTGCGATTCAGCTGCAAAATGCGGTGCGTGAGCAAGATAAGATGTATCACGACATGATCATGCAATCTGGGCAGGGCATCTTGGTTCACCGAGATTTCAAGCCGCTGATGGTTAATCAATCTTGGGTCAACATGCAAGGCGCGGCTTCCATCGAGCAAGTATTAGAGCTGGACTCTATCCTTGAACTGGTACCAAAACAGAATGCCGATGGCATCAGCAAGCACTATCACGCGATCGTATCAGGGGAGTTGTCAGGTACTAGTACCGTGGTTGAAAACATTGGCTTTGACGGCGTTCATCGGTTCTTCAATATTTACGACAATGCGATTACTTGGAAAGGTCAGCCAGCCGTTCAGGTTGTGCTCGAAGATGTGACTCAAAAGGTGATGCTGGAAAAGCAGTTGGTACACCAAGCGAATTACGATGAAATGACGGATTTGCTTAACCGTAGGGCGATTTATGAGTGGCTGAGAGAGCACCTTGTCTCTGAGACTCACTTAGTGTGTATGCTGCTTGATATCGATGACTTCAAATCGATCAATGATACCTACGGGCACATGGTGGGTGACGAGGTAATTTGCGCATTGGCTGATATTACTAAGCGTAATGTTGAGGCTGTGGGCGGTGTCGCAGGTCGATGGGGCGGTGAAGAGTTCATTGTATTTATCCCTAATGCGTCGCCTCAGATTTCGCGTCAAGTGTCTGATCAGATCCGAGAGCAGTTTAATCAAACCGAATTTAAGATTGATGAACAGTTACGATTTAATTCGAGTGTCAGTATCGGAATCAGTGATAGCCAAGCCTGTGAAGACGGTGTCACGATTGATGCACTCGTGAATTTAACCGATCAATCTCTCTATCGCGCGAAAGCCAACGGCAAGAATTGTGTAGACGGAGATGTGGTTGCGCTCTAACGCCTAAAATCGTCATCGAAAGCGAATAGGATCGACAACGAAAAATGCCCTCAAGTCATCACTTGAGGGCATTTTATTTGTGCGCCGAGCATGGCG